>CANJOS010000001.1 GCA_947476015.1 Comamonadaceae bacterium
AAGCTACACCCTGCCTATGTTGAACGGCATCGTGGCCTTTGAGATGAAGGTGATCAAAGTCCAAACCAAAGTCAAACTCAATCAGCATCGACCTGAGGCTCATGCAGCCATGCATGCGGCCTATGATTCAGGCAACGAATCGGAAAAAGCTTTGGCTGGCTGGATGCGCCGGCTCGGATTGGCTTCATGATGGCTGATTTAAAGTGGATGCATGAGGCCATTGAACTTGCCAAACAGGCGGGGGCTTCTGGTGAAGTTCCTGTGGGTGCAGTGGTCGTTCGAGAGGGGCTCATTGTGGGCAGAGGTTGCAACGGACCTGTTGCCAACAACGACCCAACAGCCCATGCAGAACTCATGGCATTGCGCGATGCGGCTCAAACTATTGGCAATTACCGGCTTGAAAACTGCACCCTCTATGTCACTTTAGAGCCCTGTACCATGTGCGCCGGGGCTATTTTGAATTCTCGCATTTCGCGGCTGGTATACGGTGCCTCTGAGCCTAGAACTGGTGCTGCGGGATCGGTGCTGGATGTGTTTGCCAATCAAGGTCTCAATCACCACACAGAGGTGATCGGTGGCGTTTTGTCTGATGCATGCAGACAACTTTTGCAGGAATTTTTCAAGCCAAAACGTCTCAATCTGAAGCCCTTGCGAGAAGATGCCTTAAGACCACCAGACGAATGGTTTGAAGGGATACCTGATTACCCATGGGCAGCCCAGTATGTGTCAGATTTACCTTCCCTCAAGGGCCTGCGTTTGCACTATTTAGATGAAGGTCGAAGTGAAAATCTCAACGCCGGTCAAGACCCATCCAGTCATCGACAGCTGACTTATTTGTGTTTGCATGGCAATCCTGCATGGAGTTATTTGTACCGAAAGATGATTCCCACTTTCACCACCCATGGCCACCGAGTGGTGGCGCCAGACCTCATTGGTTTTGGCAAAAGTGACAAGTTTAAAAAACCCAATCAGCACAACTTTGATTTTCACCGCCAAGTTTTACTGGATTTGATTGAACGTTTGGATTTACACCGCATCGTTTTGGTTGTTCAAGATTGGGGGGGTATTTTAGGGCTGACCTTGCCTATGGACATGCCGCATCGCTTTGCAGGTTTGTTGGCCATGAATACAGCCTTGGCAACTGGCACCCAGCCCTTGACTGAAGGCTTTCTGAGTTGGCGTGCGTGGTGTGAATCGAATCCTGATTTTGAGGTTGCCAAGCTCTTTGCGCGCGGCAACAAGCACATGTCGATCGCAGAAACGCAAGCCTACAACAGTCCCTTCAAAGACCGCGGACATCGTGCTGCCTTGCATGCTTTTCCGCCAATGGTGCCTGAACATGAGAACAGCTCCGGTGCTGAAATATCAAGAAAAGCCCTCAATTTCTGGCGTCACCAATGGCAAGGCCAAAGCATGATGGTCATCGGTCTTCAAGACCCAGTGCTTGGGGAAGCTGGGATGCGCGAATTGCAGCAAAATATTCAGGCGTGCCCGCCACCCATTCTTTTGCCGCAGGCTGGCCATTTTGTTCAAGAACATGGTCAACCCATTGCTGAATCAGCAGTTCAGCATTTCAAAGTAAGCACGTCATGAGTCATATCTACATCTTTTCACCCTCCAGTGCAGTTCGCGACAAGACTGCGTTTAAGCGGGGCATCAAACGACTTGAAACCCAAGGTCATCACGTAGAAATTGATCCTGACGCTTTGAGCAGCCACCTGCGGTTTGCAGGTGATGATCAAACCCGATTGAAGGCCATCGGTCGTGCCGCCGCCAGTGGCGCGAACATTGCCATGATTTCTCGGGGAGGGTATGGGTTGACGCGCTTACTGACACAGTTGCCTTACCAAGCCATCGCCAAGGCCATCGACAAGGGCACTCAATTTGTGGGCCTGAGCGACTTCACTGCTTTTCAGCTGGCGGTCTATGCAAAAACTCAGCGCATCACATGGCAAGGACCTGCGCTTGGAGAAGACTTTGGCCCGGAAAATGAGCCTGATGAAATCATGCAAGCCTGCTTTGAAGATTTGTGCTTGGATCAAGGGGAGGGCACAGGTTGGCGCATGCCTGTGGCGCCGATGCCAAAAAATGTGAAGGTGAACAACGCTGTTTTGTGGGGCGGTAATTTGGCGGTTCTCACATCGCTGCTTGGAACGCCTTATTTTCCAGCCATCAAAGGGGGTGTTTTGTTTTTGGAGGACATTGGCGAGCATCCTTACAAAATTGAGCGCATGTTGACGCAACTGCTCAACGCAGGTGTTTTAAAAAATCAAAAGGCACTGGTGCTGGGTCAGTTCACAGACTTTAAGTTGGTCGCTCACGATCAAGGTTTTCAGTTGAAAACTGTGATCGACAGATTGCGCATGCAACTTAAGATCCCCATCTTGACAGGACTGCCGTTTGGACATGTTGCCACCAAAGTTTTGTTACCCCTTGGGGCTCGAGTCGATCTGGCCACTGAAGGCCGTGATGCGTTCTTGATTTGGGGTCATATTTAATGCAGTGGCAAAAAATTCGATGGCGCCGATGGTCTTTGCTGACCGTTTTGGCTCTTGTTTTGTTAAGTTTGATCGCTGTTGGCGCGTTTCAAATTTACTTACTTCGATCCATTGCGCCGCTAACGGGTGTTCAAACATTGGCCAACTTGAGTGCTGGGGTAGAAATTAAACGCGATGCTTCAGATGTGACGCACATCCATGCCAAGACACCGATGGATGCATGGCGTGCCATCGGTTATGTGCATGCACAAGAACGTGGTTGGCAATTGGCCTTCAATCGACAAGTGATGCACGGTGAATTGTCTGAATGGTTGGGCGCCACCACTTTAGAAACTGACAAGTTGATGCGCACATTGGGCATCATGAAGTCTGCGCAAGCACAATTTGACAAGTTGCCTTTCAACACACAAAAAGCGCTCGAAGCCTATGCAGAAGGTGTTCAAGCAGGGTATGCCAGTGCTCAATGGCGTGCACCTGAGTTTGTTATTTTAGGGATCAATCCAACCAAAACAATGAAGCCTTGGACCGCTGTCGACAGCGTGGGATGGGCATTGATGATGGCCCTCGATTTGGGTGGTAACTGGGGCAATGAATTTGCCCGCTTGATGTCTGCTCAAATACTGAGTACAGATGATCTGTGGAAACTTTTTCCACCTTACCCTGGTGAGTCTCGCGGCTCCAAAGTTGACATTGCAGCGCTTTATCAAAATTTAGGTGTGTATGCCAAAGAAGCATCACCTCAAGCCAAAGTCTTGGCGACGCAACAGTTGTTGGCTTCCAGCACTTTGGATGTTGGCGTCTTTGAAGGCAAGGGCAGCAACAACTGGGTGGTGCCAGGTAGCAATACAAAATCAGGTTTGCCGCTGTTAGCCAACGATCCACATTTGGGTTTAAGTGCCCCTGCAGTTTGGTATTTTGCTGGGTTGCATGCGCCTGCGGGTCAGTTCCTTGACGGCAAGGCTCATGCTGCTTTGGATGTGGTGGGTGCCACACTGCCTGGCTTGCCTTTTGTTGTTTTGGGTCGAACCCAGAAGGCGGCATGGGGCTTTACCAACACGGGGCCTGATGTTCAAGACTTGTATTTGGAAGCCTTGGAAGGCAAAGACAATTACCGCACACCGCAAGGCCAACAAGCTTTCGTAACACGCGAAGAAGTGATCAAAGTGAAGGGGCAGGGCGATGTCAGTATCAAGGTGCGAAGTACGCGCCATGGGCCTGTTATTTCTGATGTGCAACCTGCCTATGCACAGTTTTTGAACATGGACAAATATGCCATTGCCTTGCGCTGGACCGCCTTGGAGCTTGACAACCAAACCATCGTGGCTGGGATGAATGCAAATTTTGCAAACTCTGTAGCTGAGTTGCGCCATGCTTTTTCAAACAATCATTCACCGATGCAAAGTGTGGTGATGGCAGACACTCAGGGTCACGTGCTTTTCAAAGCAGTTGGGAAAGTACCTGTTCGCTCAGCAGCTCACGATTTGCAAGGCATGGTGCCTGCGCCCGGATGGTTAAGTCAATACGATTGGCAGTCCTCGATTCCGTATGAGCAAACGCCTGAAGTGGCGCAAGCTGAAATTGAAAAACGCGGATGGCATGCGACGGCCAATCAAAAAATTGTGCCTGATGCTTATGCTCATTTTTTAACCAACGACTGGACCGGCCCTGAGCGCTTTGACCGAATTGCCAAATTGCTAACATCTGGTTCCAAATTTGAAGCGAATACTCTAAAGACCATGCAAGCCGACGTGCACTCACTGGCGGCAGTTCGCTTGCTTCCTTATTTGCAAACATTGACCTCTCAGCATGCAAAAGCAGGTGAGGCCTTGCCCATTTTGAAGTCGTTCAAGGGCGACATGACGCCTGATTCAGCCGGTGCTTTGCTTTATGCCGTTTGGATTGACGAAGTGACAAGAGCCATTCTCATTCCGAAATTAGGGGAAGTACGTTTTAAAGCTTTGTTTGGAAAACGTGCTTTCCGTCCTGCCATCGAAGGTGTTTTGGCAACACAGGATCGATCATGGTGTGGTGATACAGGTTGTCAGATCTTGATGAACAAGGCTTTCGATTCGGCATTGGACAAAGTGGTGTTCATGCAAGGTTCTAAAGTGTCTGATTGGCGTTGGGGGCGTTCTCATCCTGCACTGAGTACCCACAAGCCATTTGGCAACGTCAAAGCCTTGGCGCCTTTTTTTGATGTCACAGGTGCCAGTGGGGGGGATAACTTCACGGTCAATGTGGGTCAATATTGGACCAGCAGCGCAACCCTTCCTTTTGCAACCCGTCACGCAGCATCAATGCGGGCTGTTTACGACTTGGCCAATTTAGACGAATCTGGTTTCATTTACCAAACAGGCCAAAGCGGCCATCCGTTTTCTTCTCGCTATCAAGACATGAAGGACGAATGGGGCCAAGCCAAGTACCGTCCTTTAAGGATGTCTGTGACCGGTCCAACCCAGACCTTGAAGTTGAATCCTGAATGACAGACAGGTACTTTACTTAACATAATATACATCGTATAAAGTAATGATGGGCTATCAGTCTCAGTTTTCCAGAATAGACGAGCCCCCGAACTTATTGAGCAAGTGTTGGTTTAATCCGAGATTTGGCCTTGTCTGACGCATCCAAAGCTTCTAAGGCGAGCTGCATGACTCTGACGGTGTCAGGTCGTGCACCCTGAATAGCAAAGTCCATGGCCGTTAACCCCAGCTGGTTCTTGACACTGATGTCAGCGCCTTCGTCGATGAGTAACTGAGTGACCTTGGCATTGCCATAGCGAGCCGCCATCATCAGTGGCGTGGTGCCATTGGGAGATTCAGCGTCTATGTAGGCGCTTTCTTCTAGCAGCAATTGAATGAGGCTCGTGTGGCCGCCTGTGGCTGCGTAATGGAGGGGTGTCCAACCTGGTTGATTCACATCAGCTTGCCGACTGATCATGAGTTTGGCCATATTGATCTGGCCTTTAAGGCAAACCAACATCAAGGGCGTTTCACCATGTTCATTTTTAACATTCAGCTGCGTTTTAGGGTGTCTGATCAAAGCTTCAAATGTTTTGAGAGCGCCATGTTTCCAAGCCCAAAGGATGGCGGGATCGCCGTTCAGATTGACTGTATTGGGGTCAAAACCTCTTTTCAGAAGATGGTTGACGACGGCAACATCGTCAAACTGACCGGCCTTGAAAAAGTCTTCGTAAGAACCTGAGAAAACACTTGAAGAAGATAAAATTAATGCAATAAAAACATAACACTTTATGACTTTATTAAAGTTATATATAGATATTAAGAAAGCGCTCATGGTGATGCAGTCGTCACTTTTGTGAAAAGTTGGTCGAAATTTTGACTGGTCAATTCTGCAACCTCTTGCACGGAGATTCCACGAAGATTAGCAATCGTTTGTGCCACATAGGGCACATTCGAAGGATTATTGGTTTTGCCTCGATGAGGTACGGGCGCCAAATAAGGACTGTCAGTCTCAATCAAAAGCCGGTCCAAAGGCACCCAAGAAGCCACATCTCGCAGGTCTTGAGCCGACTTGAAGGTCAAAATGCCGGAAAAAGAAATGTAAAAACCCAGATCAAGTGCGGCCTTTGCAACAGACTGACTCTCAGTAAAGCAATGAAAAACGCCCCCTGCACTGTCTGAATCACCCCGTTCACCCTCCTCCTTCAGAATTCGAACCGTGTCATCTGAAGATGAGCGTGTGTGGATCACCATTGGCAATTGAACTCGACGTGCCGCCCGGATGTGTGTTCTGAACCGTTCCCGTTGCCATTCCATGTCGACAATGGTTCGGCCACCTTTTCTCTCTTCCATTTGAAAGTAATCCAAGCCGGTTTCACCAATGGCGACCACGCGTGGCAAAACAGCCTTGGCGATCAGTTCATCCACTGTAGGTTCATGAATGTCTTCATTGTCTGGATGGACACCCACCGTACTCCAAAAATTGTCATAGGAAGTGGCAAGAAGATGAACGCCTTCAAACTCTTCCATCGTGGTGCAAATGCAAAGGGCTCGACTGACTTGGGCCGCCGTCATCTTGTCCCGAATTTCGGACAAATTTGAAAAGAGCTCTGGAAATGAAAGATGGCAATGTGAGTCGGTAAACATATCAATGAGCCGAATTTAAAACTTCGCGCGCATCAGTGCAAAGAGATTCCAGCATGAGCCCTGCATTGAAAGGATGTTCAGAGCTACGTGACGCTGAGGAAAGTCGCTTAAACCATGCCGTGAGTTGCGAGAAAGAGGCTTTCACTTTTGGCAAATCAGTCGGATCAAAATATCGTACAGAAGAGGATGTTTGAAGCATCAATAAATCATGACAAAGTTTCTGCAAGGCATCAATCACTTCTGAGGCTGGCAAGTCGCTGCAAAAAGAAGCATCGCCCGCCAGCATGGCTCGCGGAAATTGCGACCACCACTGAATCGTTTGACCCAGTGCCATCTGTTTCAAAACTTCGTCTGGCCGCCCCCCTGCTGCTTTCAACAATGCTTCAGCATCGACCTTGGACAAGCCTTGCGAAGAAAGCCACATCACTGCATCTAGCGAGTCTGGCCAAGACAGGGTGTGGATGAGGCAACGGCTTCGAATGGTAGGCAACAGTTGGTGAGCAGCTTCAGTGGCCAAAACAAATCTCACATCGCCTGGCGGCTCTTCCAAGGTTTTTAAAAGGGCATTGGCTGTCACATGGTTCATGCGTTCAGCAGGAAAAATCAAAACCGCTTTTCCCCTGCCCCTTGCATTGGTTCTCTGAGAGAATTCGATGGCGTCTCGCATCGCTTCGATGCGAATTTCTTTGCTGGGTTTTCTTGTCTTATTGTCAATTTCAGACTGGGCTTTTTCAGAAAGCGGCCAACCCAATTCCAACAAAATAGTTTCAGGCATCAGCACACACAAATCTGCATGGGTGTGAACGCTGAGCGCATGGCAGCTGCCGCAAACACCACACGCTCCTTGGGCGGCGGCATCATTGGATTCACACAGCCACGCAGACACCAAGGCAGAAGCCAACGCATACTGCCCTAAACCAGAGGGGCCTTGAAGCAACCAGGCGTGACCTTGTTGCGACAATAAATGGAGGGTCTGTTTTTGAATCCAGGGCGACAAGGTCTTCATGCTTGGTAGGCCCGTTGAACAGCGATTAGCACGTCATGCCAGACAGCATCGCGAGATTGATTGGCATCAATTTGTGCAAAGCGTTTTGGCATTTCAGCCATTCTCCGAGCATAAGCCGAGCGAACTTCGCGAAAGAAGGATTGCGGCTGGGATTCAAATTTGTCGGGCACGCGGGCTGTGGTCAATCTTTGTGCCGCCACTTCGGGGGGAAGGTCAAACCAGAGGGTTAAATCGGGTTGTCGCAAAACCGAAGCGGGAACATGCTGGACCATCCGCTCCAGTGACTGGAGGACCTCCCAATCAAAGCCCCTGCCCCCACCTTGGTAAGCAAAGGTGGCATCTGTAAATCGGTCGCAAAGAACGACATCACCGCGGGCCAACGCGGGTTCGATGACCTGCATCAAGTGTTCTCTTCTGGCGGCAAACATGACCAAGGCCTCAGTTAAAGCATCCATCGACTCATGCAGTGCCAAATCCCGAAATTTTTCAGCCAGAGGTGTACCGCCAGGTTCGCGTGTGAGCGTGACAGCGTGCCCCTTGCCTTTGAACCATGCCGCTAAGCCCTCAATGTGGGTTGACTTTCCGGCACCGTCAATGCCTTCAAAACTGACAAACCAAGATTGGCGCATGGCTTTATTGACCCCTCGTGGAAAGTCCACGCTGATATTTGTTCACGGCTTGATTGTGCTCATCCAAGGATTCGCTGAAGTGGCTCGAACCATCCCCCTTGGCAACGAAATAAAGTGCATTGGAAAGCGATGGTTGAATGGCGGCTAGCAATGCTGGTTTTCCGGGCATGGCAATCGGTGTTGGCGGAAGGCCACCTCTGGTGTAAGTATTGTAGGGGGTGTCATTGCGCAAATCGACACGCCTTAAGTTGCCATCAAAGGCCTCTCCCAAGCCGTAAATCACAGTAGGGTCTGTTTGCAAGCGCATGCCAATTCGCAATCTGTTGTGGAATACGGCGGAAATCAGAGGCCGGTCGCTCGCTTTGCCTGTTTCTTTTTCGACAATACTCGCCAAGGTCAAAAGTTCATCGGGGTTGCGCAATAGCAGCTGAGACGGTTTTTGAGCCCACACTTGCCCCAGTTGCCTTTCCATGGCGAGCATGGCGCGCTTCATCACGGTCACATCGGTTGCGCCCTTGGCGTAGGAGTAAGTGTCAGGGTAAAAACGACCTTCAGGATGCCAGTCTGGGCGCCCCAGTTGCGCCATGATGGCCTGATCACTCATGCCTTGTGTGGTGATTTTCATCAAATCAGCTTTCAACAAGGCTTGACGAAATTGCTTGAAGGTCCAGCCTTCAACCAAAGTGATGTAACGCAAACTCTGTTCGCCTCGGGTGAGCATGCCGAGAACCATGTGAGGGCTCATGTCAGCGGTGACTTCATAGTTGCCGGCTTTGATGCCGCGCGCTTGCCCTGAAAATCTGAACCAAAGCCACATCAATTGCGGTGAAACATCGGCCCCCGCGTTCACAATCGCATGTGCCACCGCTTTGGGGCTTGTTCCTGCGTCGATGGCCAGATCAAGAACTTGGGCTGAACTGGGAGCTGATTCTTGTCGATCGATCGGTTTGAAGCCCATGGGCATGTGCAGCCAAGCAGACGAGGCGGCAAGAATGCCCATCAGCATGAGCATTGAAAATGCAAAAAAACCCCGCCACGAACTTTTTTTTCGCGCCGAGTGGGACTTTTTGCTATTTTTCGAAGGGCGACTCAAACCTTGATGCCTCTGGATTTGCCAGCTCAGATCATAATTCAGGCATGACACTGATTTCGCCGCCTTTGAATTTTTCGCCCTCGGGTACCTTGCTTCCCGACCAAATGGCCATTCTTCAGGCAGAAGGTGCCGATGCGGCCACTTTTTTGCAGGGTCAGTTGACCCATGATGTGATACTTCTTCCAGTGGGGCAGGCAAGGTTGGCTGGCTATTGCTCTGCCAAAGGTCGACTTTTGGCCAGTTTTTTGGTTTTGAAACTAAGTCCAGACAAGTTTATTTTGATCTGCCACCAAGACTTGATTCAAGCCATGCAAAAAAGACTTTCCATGTTCGTGATGCGTGCCAAAGTTGTTTTGAGCGACGCCACCAGCCAATGCGGAATCAGGGGCTATTTGGGGGAAGCGGCAGAGGCAGTATTCCCAGACATCAAACTGTTGCCTTCTTGGTCGGTTTTATCATCAGCCGATCAGCATCTGATCGCCCTCCCGCCTGCCATCAGTGCCAGTCATCCCTGTTCACGCGCTTTGTGCATAGGACCTGCAAATTCAAACACTTCCTTAAGCTCGCTGCCAGATTCAATGCCCACGGTCACCCAAGAAGACTGGCTCATGGCTGAGGTTTTAGCAGGTGTGCCCCAAGTTCAGGCCGTTACATCCGATGCGTTTGTGCCGCAAATGCTGAACTACGAGTCAGTGAATGGTGTCAGTTTTAAAAAAGGTTGCTACCCCGGACAAGAAGTGGTGGCCCGAAGTCAATTCAGAGGAACCCTCAAGCGCCGTACTTTTTTAGTTTCAGGTGCTGAACGCATGACCGTTGGGCAAGAAATTTTCACACAAGATGATGCGGAACAAGCTTGCGGCACTGTGGTTAGCGCCGCATATCAACACCCCTCCAACGCCCAAGAAGTCAGTCCAGCATGGGCGCTTGTGTCGATGCAAATTGCCGCGCTTGCGCATTCATTGCATGTGGATAGCAGTCAGGGTTCAAGCTTGAAAGTATGGGCACTGCCCTACCCCTTGTTGGAAGACATTTAAGCCAGCTTCAGACTCATTTCGATGTGTTCAATGCCAGCGTCCATGAACACATCGCCATGGGGTGCAAACCCCAGGCGCTTGTAAAAACCTTCTGCACTGCACTGGGCGTGCAAAATGACTTCGTGATCGCAGCGGCGGCGAGCTTCATCGATCAGGGTGTTCACAACTTTTTGCCCAAGGCCACTGCCCCGCAAAGATTTCGCAACCGCCATGCGCCCGATTTGAGAAACTCCGGGCCTGGGTTGTAACAGGCGCCCCGTTGCAACGGCTTGGCCCAGCTTGTTCACAATGACGACGTGAACGGCTGATTCATCGGCATCATCCCACTCCAATTCAGGTGCAATTTCTTGCTCCTCCACAAACACGGCGTAGCGCAAAGGTGACGCCAATAACTTCATGGCACTCCATGTGCCAATCTCCACATCGACCACCGACTCGCCCGCTTCGTGGATGAGCAAAATATGCCTAAGCACTTCAGGAATAGGCTTGGAGGTTTGTGTTTGGGGATCGGCAAAGACGTAAATTAATTCGGTGGTGACAAGCAACTTATCACCGCGAAAAATAGCGCCTTCAAAGACCATGGAGGAGTTACCCATCCGGCTGCATTTCATGCCAATGCTGAGGTCATCGTCCATGACGGCAGACGCATGGTATTCAAGGCTTGCTTTTTTGACATACAACTCACCGCCCATCAAGGGAAAGGCCGTTTCGTAGGGCAAGGCCACACACGCCCAATAGGCTGCAATGGCCGTATCAAAGTACATCAAATAATGACCGTTGAAAACAATTTTTTGAATATCGACCTCTGCCCAACGGACGCGAAGGCGGTGATGAAAAAGAAAATCGCTGCGTTTCATAGAATCAAGCTCCGTTCAAAACACCAGACATTGCGCATCTTAAAGCAAGCGGCTAAAAGCCTGTCTGAGCGCGCGGCCGGCGTCGTCATGCGCTTGAAGAGCTTCTGGGATGACACGTCCCATATTGACAAATCCGTGCACCACGCCTTTGTAGATTTCAAGCTCTACGGGAACACCCGACATGCGAAGGAGATCTGCATAGGCAATGCCTTCGTCTACCAAGGGATCGCATTCCGCTAAACCAATCCAGGCAGGGGCCAATCCTTCATGGCTGGCCGCCAACATCGGCGCGAATCGCCAATCATCGCGATCTTTTTTGTCGATGTAGTGATCAAAAAACCAATCGACAGTGTCCTTGTCCAGCATGAAACCAGACTTGAATTTGTGATGTGACTCAGTTTCTTGTCGGGCGGCAGTGCCAGGGTAAATCAGCAATTGCAAAGCCAGAAAAAGTCCGGCGTCGCGTGCCAGATGAGCACATACCGTGGCCAAAGTACCGCCTGCACTGTCGCCGCCAACGGCCAATGAACCCGCTAGGAGTTTCAACTGACCCGCGTTGTTTGCAACCCAATTCAGGGCATCCCATGCATCATGGGTGGCTGTTGGAAATCGATACTCCGGCGCCAATCGATAAGCCACAGACACCACCGCGCAATGCCCCTTTTTGGCCAACTCCCGACACAGTACATTGTGTGTTTGGATACTCCCAATGGTGAAGCCACCCCCATGAAAGTAGACCAAAGCTGGCAACGGAGTTTGCGATGAAGGCAAGGAGGGTGCAAAGAGTCTGGCATTTAAAAAATGGCCATCGCGCGCTGGTATTTTCAAATCTTCGACACGCAGCAGATGAGGCTCTGGCAAATCCAAGATACTGGCCGACATTTCGTAAAACAAGCGGGCCTGTTGAGCCGTCAAAAGGGACATGGGCGGTTTTCCGGCCCGTTCTATATTGCGCAAAACCAAGCGCATGCTTTCCGTTAAACGAGCGTGGGGGTCTGGATGTGAGCTCATGAGGATTTGCTTGTGATGTCAGACACCATTGTCACTGTTCCAAAGTATTTCAGTTGGCATCTCCGGCTCACAAGGCTTGGACGCATGCGATATCAGGTTTATCGAGCCACTCAGCAAATTCATCGGCCATTTGTTGACTTGCACTCACAGCAGATTGCCAAACTTTCACACGAGACTTCAGGTCTTGACCGTAGGTGTGAAAGTCGCTTCGATCGGGAAGCTTGCCGTTTGGCAAAGTTTTCAACCAATCTGAACGAGGCGCTAACACAATGGTATGGTTTAAGAAGTTGCTAGCCTGATGACGCCATTTCAAGCTTTTGTCCAGCCAGCCAGGGATCACTGATTTTTGAAAATGCGGATAAAGAACCAAGGGTGCTGCGCTTGGGTCCGTTGCCATGGCATGCGTTTTCCACGCTAAGTGAAGATGGTAATCGGTGATACCACCATCCCAGTAAGCGCCCTTGGGCGCGCCTTCTATCTCATGCACAGCTTGGAGAACAAATGGAATAGCGCAACTGGCTTGCAACACATCCATGAAATTGAGTGCATTCAATTTCAGCGAGCGAGTGGCGTAGTCGTGAGTTTCAAAAGGCAGTTCACGGCCAGCTGATGAGAATACAACACGTTCCAGAAACGCCCCCATCCATCTTCTGTTGAATACATTGGTGATGAAGGCTGCACCATAGCCCAAAGGTGTCAGCAGGGGGTGTTCATGCTGCAGCAAGCCCTTTCCCCGCGAGGTCAGCACATGCAAACGGAATCGAGGGTGATTCAACAAGGTGTCAACGTGCCCTGCATAAAAGGCATCCAAATTCTGACGAAAGGAGTGACTCACTTGATGCGCGCTTGGAAATTTTTCACCAGGTTTCAATTCGTAGTGTTGATGCACGTAGTCGTGCTCTAGACGAAGCAGGCCTGCCTGACTGTCTTTCATGCAGGCAGTGGCCATGCGCCATGCGCCAATAGAGGCCCCAACAAGGTCGATGACCTGCTTACTTTGCGGCAGCCACTCATTGAACAAAAAACGATCCATGGGGCCCAAGATGAGTCCTTTGGGTCCTCCCGCGGCAGCAGGAATGACGCCAACATGCGCAGCTTGCAAGCCATGTTGACGCAAATGTTGCATCGCATCAGGCCCTGCATAAATGGCAAGTGATTTCATATGAGCAGATGCTGAAAGCTGATCTGTTGCTTTAGGCAGAGCCCTTGCTTTGTAATTTTGCAAAGGCTGAAGCCATGGCACTTTGACCCAAGTGGGGCGTTTGATTAGGGCCTTGCGATCGGGGGCTTGAAGAACGCTGAGGGCCTGCGCCTTCGAAGCGGTTCTCTCGGGTCCGTTGGGCATTCGAGGGGGCTGCGTCGGAAAGCTTCATGCTGAGCCCAATTCTTTTTCGGACCACGTCAACCTCGGTCACTTTAACTTTGACGATGTCACCTGTTTTCACCACTTCACGGGCATCCGTCACAAATTTGTGACTGAGTTGACTGACATGTACCAAACCATCTTGGTGAACGCCTAAATCAACGAATGCACCGAAGGCCGCGACATTGCTCACGGTGCCTTCCAAAATCATGCCTTCTTTCAAGTCTCGAATGTCGTCAACACCTTCATTGAAGCGTGCAACTTTGAAATCAGGCCTTGGATCACGGCCAGGCTTTTCAAGTTCAAGCAGAATATCTTGAACTGTGATGACGCCAAACTTTTCATTGGCAAACAATTCGGGGCGCAGCGTTTTCAGCATGTCAGCTCGGCCCATGAGGTTTTCAACCGGTTGTGCCACTTTGGCCAGAATGGCCTCAACGACGGGATAGGTTTCCGGATGAACACCTGTCATGTCCAAGGGATTGTCGCCACCTCGAATGCGCAAGAACCCTGCACTTTGCTCAAAGGTCTTGGCGCCAAGCCCTGTGACCTTGAGTAAATCTTGGCGGCTTTTAAAAGCACCATGGGCTTCACGCCAACGAACCACGGACTTGGCAACACTGCCTGACAAACCAGAAACACGTGACAACAATGGAACACTTGCGGTGTTGAGGTCAACCCCCACGGCATTCACGCAATCTTCTATGACAGCTTCCAGAGTTCGTGCCAGTTCTGTTTGATTAACATCGTGTTGGTACTGCCCTACCCCAATCGATTTGGGATCGATTTTCACAAGTTCAGCCAGTGGGTCTTGCAAACGACGCGCAATGCTGGCGGCCCCTCTCAAACTGACATCGACATCCGGCATTTCTTGGCTGGCAAATTCACTGGCCGAATAAACCGATGCCCCTGCTTCGCTGACCACCACTTTTTGAATATCGATGCCATTGGGTGTTTGCAGTTGCTTGATCAGGTCTGCTGCTAATTTGTCGGTTTCTCGACTGGCGGTGCCGTTGCCAATGGCAATCAAATTGACGCCATGTCGCTGGGCGCATTTGAGCAAGGTGTGCAGTGCGCCGTCCCAATCGCGTCGCGGCTCATGCGGATAAACGGTGGTGGTCTCTACCAATTTCCCAGTGGCATCTACCACCGCCACTTTCACACCAGTTCGAATGCCGGGATCCAAACCCATCACAACCTTAGCTCCAGCAGGGGCTGCAAGCATCAAATCTCGCAAGTTGTCTGCAAACACTTTGATGGCCACTTTTTCAGCGTCTTCCCGAAGCCGGCCAAACAAATCGCGCTCTAAGGAAAGGCTAAGTTTGACTCGCCATGTCCACAAAATGGTTTTTCGAATCAGGTCATCGGAGGGTCGCGAACTGTGCGTCCATTGAAGGTGAACAGCCATTCTCCCTTCAGCCAAAGCACTTAAACCGAGCTCAGGTAAGCTGAGTTTGGCATCTAAGAACTCTAATGCTCGGCCGCGAAACAGAGCCAAGGCCCGGTGTGAAGGCACTTTGCCAATGGGTTCACTGTAATCAAAATAGTCTCTGAATTTGGCCACTTCAACTTGATTCTCATCTTTGCCGGAAGCTAACTGACTGCAGAATAAACCTTCTTTCCAGAGCCACTCGCGAAGGGTCTGAATCAGGACAGCGTCTTCAGCCCAGCGTTCCGACAAAACATCGCGAACGCCATCCAAAACGGCCTGAACAGTTGAAAAATCAGCCCCTTCGATAGCATCAGCAGGTTTTAAATACGCCAGAGCTTCATCTTGTGGGTTCAATGCAGGATCAAGCCAAAGGGCATCGGCCAATGCGTCAATGCCAGCCTCTTTGGCGATCATGCCCTTGGTTCTGCGTTTGGGTTTATAGGGCAAGTACAGGTCTTCCAAGTCTTGCTTGGTGTTGGCATTGTGAATGGCACTTTGCAACTCAGGCGTGAGTTTGCCTTGATCATCAATGCTCTTCAGAACAGCAGCACGGCGCTCTTCAAGTTCGCGCAAATAGCCCAATCGATATTCAAGTTCGCGCAATTGAATATCGTCCAATCCCCCTGTCACTTCTTTGCGATAGCGCGCAATGAAGGGAACGGTAGCGCCACCATCGAGTAAATTGACAGCGGCCAGAACTTGTTCTGGGCGAATCTTAATCTCAGTGGCCAATTGGCCCAGTATTTTCTTCATCTCGTCGACGTACTTTGCTGTCAAAACGTCGAGTTTGCCACACTCTGAGCGCTTGATTTCAGCTTCGCAGTTCGGCTTTCAATTTGTCGCCAATGTCGGGCCTGGCTTCAAAAGGATTGGGTGGATTTTTTTGCTGAACAATGGCTTCCATGCGGGTTTGAACATTGTCCAAGGCATGTGGATGGCTGTAAATATAAAACTGATCTTGAGCAATGGCTTCAAACACCATGTGCGCCGTGTCTGCCGCAGAAACTTTTCCGCTGTTTACCGCCTTATCGCTCATAGCTTGGCCAATCAATTGGCTTTTTGTCGCCTTTTGATGGGGCAAATTTGAAGGTCTATTTCGATGACTTTGGCTGATGCCGGTTGGCACAAAGTAAGGACACAAGACACTGGCACTGACCTGGTCTGTGACCAATTTCAAATCTTGATAGAGTGTTTCTGTCAAAGCCACCACAGCGTGCTTACTGACGTTATAAACACCCATGTTGGGGGCTGTGAGGATTCCCGCCATGCTGGCTGTATTCACCACGTGGCCTTCATAGTTGGGGTCAGCCTTGGCTGCAGCCAGCATCATGGGCGTGAACAATCGAACGCCATGCACCACGCCCCACACATTCACGCCCAATACCCATTGCCAATCAGCAACGGAGTTTTCCCAAATTAAGCCGCCAGACCCCACGCCAGCATTGTTAAAAACGAAGTGGGGGGCACCGAACGTTACTTCTACTAAATTTGCCAAGTTCTCCATTTCAGAAGCACTGGAAACATCCACTTTTTGAGCCAAGACCTGAACGCCTGTTGCTTTGATTTCAGCTTTCGCTTTGTCTAAAGCGTCTTCTTGAACATCGACCAAAACCACATTCATTTTCATGCTTGCGGCAATCCGAGCGCATTCCAGCCCAAAGCCTGACGCGCCACCGGTCAAGACGGCTGTTTTGTTGGCAAAGTTTCGAATCATGGCGCGACCTTTTTCAAAATAAATCCGTTGCGTGGAAAGTGCACATGCACTTTTCCACAGCGATCGTCTTGGCGTTGCAGGGTGATGCGCGTTTTGGTGGCAGCCACCAAAATACCCTGAGTAGGCTCTAAACCGAAGTTATCTGCTGACACCACGACGTCTGAGCCCAATGGAATGCCGTGTTCGTCGTGAAATGCGTGATTTGCCACATTGGCAGGTTCCGAATTTTTAGCCACCTCAATGGCCTCAAGGGGTTTCATTCGCTCTGAAGCTGGGTGACCCATGGCTTTCATCCGAGCCATCCAATCTTTCAAGAGGGGTGCCGCATCCAATATGCCGGCCAAACTGGGCGTTCGTTCCAAAGTGAACCACAGCGGATGGTAGGCAGAAAAATCTGCAATGCTGGGATCATTCCCCATTAAAAAAGCATGCTCTGTCAACATGTCTGACAAACGGCGAAGGTAACTTTTGTAAGTGCTCTGCGCCTCGCCCAATGCCATGCGAGCAGCGCCACTTCGCATGGCAGCACGATCAGCCACAAATGCCTTGATCGCATCTTCTGGCACATCCTTAAACACTTGAGCCACACCCAAAGGTTGAAAATTGTAGGCCATGGCTGCTGGAAAAACCAAGCTATCTGCCCATTGAGACACGATGCGCGATGCTCCGTTAACAGACCCAGGGTAAAGACTTGGCTTCGGTTGAATTTTTTCAAGCACATCTGCAATGAGTGCTGTATCGCAATAGATGTCCGCACCCATTTGGAGAACAGGTGTTCGCCGGTAGCCCCCCGTGAGAGCCGTTAAATCAGGCTTGGGCATGATCATGGGAATGACCACGCTGTGCCAAGGTAAATTTTTAAAACCAAAAATCAGGCGAATTTTTTCTGCAAACGGCGACGTGGGGTAATGGTGCAAGATAAGTTGTGTCATGCTTTAACTTTCATAGCGTACTCAAAGAGTCTTCTGGCTGTTCAAATCAGTTTCACCAATTGTTTGCCAAAGTTCTGTCCTTTGAGCAAACCCATGAAGGCCTCAGGCGCTGCTGCAAGACCTTGTGTCACTGTTTCTTTAGGTGCAAACCTTTTGCTGGCAATCAAATTTGAAAGCTCTGCCAATGCCTCTGGCCAGACTTCCATGTGCTCGCTCACAATGAAACCTTCTAGGGTCATTCGACTTCTCAGAATCACAGAGGGGTTGGTCATGACCAAGGGCTCCCCGTTGTAGCCTGCAATCATGCCGCAGACAGCAATGCGGGCAAAATCATTCACCCTGAGCATCACGGCATCCAATACCATACCGCCCACATTTTCAAAGTGACCATCGATGCCATTCGGGCATGCCTCTTTCAGCGCTTTAGCCAAAGACACATAGTCTGGGTGTTCTTTGTAATCGATGCAGGCATCAAATCCCAACTCATTGACCACGTAGTGACATTTGGCTTTTCCCCCCGCGATGCCAACGACTCGCAACCCGCGAGCTTTGGCCAATGCACCGAAGGCACTGCCAACCGCACCACTGGCAGCACTCACAGTCACGGTGGATCCAGGTTTGGCATGAATGATTTTGACCAAACCGTACCAAGCGGTGACACCCGGCATTCCCACCGCACCTAAATAGTGACTGATGGCAATTTTTTCAGTGTCAATGTGTTTCAGAGCCCCTGGCAAAGTGGCATTGATCACACTGTATTCTTGCCATCCCCCCATGCACAGAACGGTTTCGCCCATTTTAAATTTGGGATGATGACTTTCCACCACTTCGCCAACGGTTCCACCAATCATGACTTCACCCAAGGGCTGAGGTTGTGCATAGTTTTTGCCGGCATTCATGCGGCCGCGCATGTAAGGATCAAGGCTTAAAAAATGATGCCTCACTAAAACCTGGCCTTCTTGAAGCGCAGGTGTTTCCGCTGTGATCATTTTGAAATTACCAGCCGAAGGCGCTGCTTCGGGACGATGGTCTAAAACGATGATGTGATTGGTCGGCATGATGAATTGAAAGTAATGTGAGTTAAATGACCTTTGAATGACCACGCGGGCCAGGCCTTGGTGTGTATTTGAAGGTGGCCGTTGAATGTGCGCAAAGTTGACCGCTTGGATCAAAAATAAAACCCTCGGTAAAGGCCATATTTTGAGTTCGATGCAACAACTTGCCTTTGGCCACCAAGTGCTCTTCAGGACCTGATTTAGCAGGTCTCATGAAACTGGTTTTCATTTCTATCGTCATGACAGCAAACTCTGGGTCCATGCTTCTGGCTGCGCCGGCCATGACCACATCCATGAGGGTCATGATGGCACCACCGTGGGTGGTTTCTAGAAAGTTCAAATGCTCTGGCTTAGGGCTGTAATGAACTTCAGCTTCACCGTTTTCAAATTTTTCTAAGGTAAATCCAAGTAATTGGACGAAAGGAACTTGGAGACTGAATGGCATGCTCATGAGAGATTCGCCGTCATTAACCGCCAATGATGGCACTCACGCCACCATCGACTGCCAACCACTGCCCCGTGATGTGTTTGCCTGCATCACTGGCGTAAAGCAAAGTGAGTCCTTTTAAATCTTCGTCATCTCCAAGGCGCTTTAACGGAGCGTGGCTTGCCATGACATCTGCGCCTACTTTGTCCAACAAGCCTTGGCTCATCTTGCTAGGGAAAAATCCAGGACAAATGGCATTCACCGTAATGCCATAAACGCCCCACTCACCCCCCAATGCTTTTGTGAAATTCACGACAGCGCCTTTTGAAGTGTTGTAGGCAATGGTTTGCATTTCGGGTGGGTTGCCAGCCAAGCCTGCAATGGATGAAATGTTGATGATGCGTCCTTTGCCGTTGGGAATCATGGACAAATTGGCAACTTCTTGCGACAAAATAAAATAGCCCCGCACATTGAGGTTCATCACTTTGTCCCATGCAGTCACAGGATGCGACGCAGCAGGTGCTCCCCAAGAGGCGCCGGCATTGTTGATCAAAATGTCAATGCGGCCCATCCTCTGCACAGTTTCTTGCGCCAAACGGCGAATGTCATCTTCTCTGCCGCAGTCTGCCGCAATGTAATCTGCATCAATGCCGGCAGCCTTTAATTCGGCAACAGCCTCTTGAAGGTCCTCGGCTTTGCGTGAACTGAGCATGAGCCGAGCGCCTGCTTCACCTAAAGCATGGGCCATTTGCAAGCCTAAGCCTCTAGAGCCGCCAGTGATCAGGGCGGTCTGTCCGCTCAAATCAAAAAGTTGATGAATGGTGCGTGTCATTTTATTTTCCTTGACTTTGATTAAATCCAATAGTCCATGCAACTCCGCTGCTTCACAATGGACTTCATGAAAGGCTTGATGGCCATGTGTTCTGGGTTCACTAGAAAGCATCCTCCGCAAGGTTGGCACACGTCATATCGCGTCTGCTGACAACTTGCAACCATGCATCAATTTTAGGCAGTTCATAGTGAAAGAAATATTGGGCGGCTGCCATCCGTCCAACATGGGCTGACGACACAGACTCGCGGCAAGAGGTACTCACGTCAAGCCAAATCCAAGACACAACCAAATGCCCAAAGGCTTGCAAGTAGGGCACCGCATTGGCCAAAGCTTCTTGGGCTTGACCTGTGGACCAAGCCAATTGGGTGGCAGCAGTGACCTTGTTCAAGGCTTCTTTCAAGGACAGGGCATGGACCGCTGATTCTGGCAAGGCCATGGCTTTCTCAGCAGAGGCATGCATTCGCGCCGCCAGCAATTTGAATCCTCTGCCCTCTTCCATCAAAACCTTTCGACCCAATAAATCCATGGCTTGAATGCCATGCGTGCCTTCATGAATCATGTTGAGCCGGTTGTCTCGCCAATATTGTTCAACAGGAAAATCGCGGGTATAACCATAACCCCCATGAATTTGAATGGCCAAACTGTTGGCTTCCAAACACCACTCACTGGGAAAACTTTTGGCAATCGGTGTTAACACTTCCAACAGCAAGCGTGCTTCGTTGGCAGATTCAGTGCTGCCTGTATGCTGTTCATCAACCAATTTGGCGCAGTACAACTCAAGGGCCAAGGCGCCTTCACAGTATGATTTTTGGGCCAGCAGCATGCGCTTGACATCGGCGTGCTCAATGATTCTCACTTGCGCCTGAGCTGCGTCCTTCACCACTTTTTGAGTGCCTCCTGCGACAGGGCGGCCTTGAGGTCTGTTTTTCGCATACGTCAGGCTGGCTTCATAGCCCGCCATTCCCAGCATCGTAGCGGCCATGCCAACGCCGATTCGGGCTTCGTTCATCATGTGGAACATGTAGCTTAAACCTTTGCCGGGTTCCCCCACCAAGTAGCCCACTGCACCGCTGCCATCCGATAGGCTGTTGTCTGTGATCACAGGATACTTGCCTTCTCCAAAATTGAGCAGCGTATTGGTGGTGCCACGCCAGCCACATTTGTGATTCAAACCGGCCAGCGCCACGTCATTTCGCTCGCCTGATAACTCACCCTTTGAATTGACCATCTTTTTGGGCACGATGAAAAGTGAAATGCCCTTGACGCCAGGAATCAGTTGGCCATCAGCGTCCGGAATTTTGGCCAAGACCAAGTGAATGATGTTTTCTGTGAGTTCATGCTCTCCTGCGGAGATCCACATCTTGTTGCCTCTGAGACGATAGCGAGGACCTAAAGCATCTGAAGAAAAAGTCTCACCATCGGGTGTGGCCCTTGTGAGCACATCGCTCAAAGAAGAGCCTGCTTGCGGCTCAGACAAGCACATGGTGCCCGACCATCGACCTGAGAATTCATTCAACGCAAAAACTTGTTTTTGTAAATCACTGCCGTGGGCCATGAGAAGGTTTGCATTGCCCACAGTCAGCAAGCCCGAACCCATACTGACAGATGCCATGGCAAAGAACGAGTTGGCAGCGGCCTCAAGGGTGTAGGGCAATTGCATGCCCCCAATGTCATAGTCTTGCGATGCACTCAGCATGCCCGATTCAGCATAAGCTTGATGCGCATCGTGAGTGGCCTTGGGCAAAATAACTTTCTCGCCATCAAACCTAGGCTCTTCAATGTCCACCAAGCGATTGAAGGGTGCATATTTTTCACGTGCAATGCGCTCACATGTGTCCAGAACGGCATCAAAAGTTTCGCGGTTGTGATCTGAAAAACGGGCGCGTTTTTGAAAATTGGACACATCCAACCATTCATAAAGCAAGAAATCCAATGTTGATCTATGGCTCATCAAAAAGTGTGTCCACGAAAAATAAAAAACGGGCGACCTGCATGGCTAGCGGGTTGCCCGATGGATAGAAAGTTCCAGGCTAGAGCACTTCAAAAATACCGCAAGCACCCATGCCGCCACCAATGCACATGGTCACTGCCACACGCTTGGCTCCGCGGCGTTTCCCTTCAATGAGTGCATGGCCAGTTAAACGTTGACCGCTCACACCGTAGGGATGGCCCACGGCGATGGCTCCGCCATTCACGTTCAACCGATCGGGGGGAATGCCCAAGGTATCGCGGCAGTACAAAACCTGAACCGCAAACGCTTCATTCAATTCCCACAAATCGATGTCCGAGACTTTCAGCCCCAATCTGGCCAAAACTTTTGGCACGGCATAGACCGGGCCAATGCCCATTTCATCAGGTTCACAACCAGCAACGGCAAAACCTAAGAAACGGCCAAGAGGCTTCAAGCCGCGTTTTTCTGCCAGTGTTTCGTCCATGACAACACAGGCACCTGCGCCGTCCGAAAACTGGCTGGCATTGCCGGCAGAAATCAGCCCGCCAGGCAAGGCTGAACGCAGTCCCGAAATAGCTTCAATGGTCGTGCCTTCACGCAAGCCTTCGTCTCGACTGACCGTCACTTGTTTGGTCATCATGCCCATGACTTTGTCAATGACGCCTGCGGACACTGTGATGGGCGCAATTTCAGCGTCGAACAAACCTGCAGTCTGTGCAGCACAAGCTTTTTGCTGACTGCCTGCACCATATTCGTCCATGCGATCACGCCCGATTTTGTAGCGCTTGGCCACTTGCTCAGCCGTTTGAAGCATGCTCCAGTAGATCTCAGGCTTGATCTTGTTCAAGGAGAGATCCTGCAGCATGTGTTGGTTGATTTCTTGCTGAACACAAGAAATGCTTTCCACGCCTCCCGCCACATAGACCTGACCTTCCCCAGCAATGATGCGTTGGGCAGCCAAAGCAATGGTCTGTAATCCAGAGGAACAGAAGCGATTGACTGTGAGGCCGGACACAGAAACTGGCAAGCCTGCTTTCAAAGCAATTTGACGTGCAATGTTGGCACCGGTGGCACCTTCTGGCGTGGCGCAACCCATGATGACGTCTTCAACTTCTGCCGCTTCAATGCCTGCGCGTTGAACAGCGTGTTGAACCGCATGGCCACCCAAAGTGGCGCCATGGGTCATGTTAAAAGCACCTTTCCAGCTCTTGGCCAGAGGTGTGCGAGCGGTCGAAACTATGACGGCGTTGGACATTTTGAGTACCTCTGATCAGTTGAAGTTTTTGCCTTCGGCCACCAAACGGGCCAAAAGCGGAGCAGGTTGCCAGAAAGCGGCATCGTCGTGAGGATTTTTGGCAAAGCGTTTCATGGCTTCAGCCACGTTGAACAGGCCGACCTGGTCGGCATACTGCATCGGGCCACCCCGGAAAATGGGAAAGCCATACCCAGTGAGGTAGACCATGTCGATGTCGCTGGCCTTGCCCGCAATGCCCTCTTCCAAAATGTGGGCGGCTTCATTGATCAGTGAGTAGACCAATCGTTGAACAATTTCTTCGTCTGAAATTTTGCGGGCAGTGATGCCTTCTGCGGCGCGATGTTTTTCAATCATCTCAACCACCAGCAAACTGGGAATGGCATCGCGCTTACCCGCCTGATAGTCGTACCAACCGGCACCTGTCTTTTGACCATAGCGGCCCAACTCGCACAAGAGGTCGGCTGTTTTGCTGTACTTCATACCCGGCCGCTCTACATTGCGACGCTTTCGAATGGCCCAACCAATGTCGTTACCGGCCAAGTCACCCATGCGGAAAGGGCCCATGGCAAAACCAAACTTTTCGACGGCTTTGTCGACCTGAGCAGGTGTACAACCCTCTTCAATGAGGAAGCCGGCTTGGCGGCTGTATTGCTCAATCATGCGATTGCCAATGAAGCCATCGCAGACACCTGAAACAACGGCTGTCTTCTTGATCTTCTTGCCCAGAGCCATCACAGTGGCCAGCACGTCTTTGCCAGTTTTGGCACCACGCACCACTTCCAACAATTTCATCACGTTGGCGGGGCTGAAAAAGTGCATGCCCACCACATCCTCGGGACGCTTGGTGAACGATGCAATTGTGTTGACATCCAATGTGGAGGTATTGGAAGCCAAGATGGCACCGGGTTTCATGACTTCATCGAGTTTCTTGAAAACGGCCTCTTTCACGCCCATTTCTTCAAACACCGCTTCAATGACCAGGTCGGCGCTGCCGATGTCGTCGTAGCTCAATGTGGTGCTAAGCAAGGCCATGCGCTGATCGTATTTGTCTTGTTTGAGTTTGCCTTTTTTAACTTGTGATTCGTAGTTCTTGCGGATAGTGGCCAAGCCTCGATCCAAGGCTTCTTGTTTCATCTCGAGCATCTTGACAGGAATACCTGCATTCAAGAAGTTCATAGAGATGCCGCCGCCCATGGTGCCTGCGCCGATGACGGCAACAGAAGAAATATTGCGCTTGGGTGTGTCTTCTGGCACATCTGCAATTTTGGAGGCGGCTCGGTCGGCCATGAAAATGTGACGCAGCGCATTCGATTCAGGGGTGAACATCAGATTGGTGAATATTTCACGCTCGAAGACCATGCCATCTTCAAATTTTTTCTGGGTGGCGGCTTCCACTGCATCAACACACTTGACGGGTGCTGGGAAATTTTTGGCCATGCCTTTGACCATGTTGCGTGCGAATTGGAAATAAGCATCGCCTTGGGGATGCTTGCAGGACAAATTGCGCACCAAAGGCAAGGCAGCGCCATCAGCATGCTGTGACGCCAATTCTTTGGCATAAGCCAATGCTTCTGCTTCTAAGGCTTCAACCGATGTGGCCATTCGATCGAATAATTTTTGACCCGGCAACATCGCCAGCATTTCACTGTTGATGGGTTCGCCGCTCACGATCATGTTGAGTGCCGGCTCTACGCCCAACACGCGTGGCAAACGTTGAGTACCGCCAGCCCCAGGAATCAGCCCCAATTTGACTTCCGGCAGTGCCACTTTACAAGCTGGGGCCGCAATTCGGTAGTGACATCCCAAGGCCAATTCCAATCCACCGCCCATGGCAACTGAATGAACTGCGGCCAAAACTGGCTTTGATGAGTTTTCACAGGCGCGAATGACGCTGAGCAGATTGGGCTCTTGAATGGCTTTGGGTGAACCAAATTCACGGATGTCCGCACCGCCCGAAAAAGCTTTTCCAGCACCTGTGATGATGATGGATTTAACGCCTGCATCCGCATTGGCTTTGGCCAGTCCATCGGTGATGCCCACTCGAGTAGATAGCCTCAAGCCGTTGACAGGAGGGTTGTTCAGGGTGATCACGGCCACATCGCCTGTGACTTTGTATTCAGCGCTCATGCTGCAATCCTCAAAAGGTGGTGAATGTCTCAAAATAGAACGGCCGTTCTATTTTGTTCTGATTCTAAAGGGTTTTTGTGAAAAAATAAGCCCCTTGTCGCTCATGGGACGTCAGAAAAGCTTTAGACCTCCAGCCACTCTTTGCGAATGTAGGCGTTCTCATTCAACTCCGACGGTGAGCCATCAAAAACAATACTTCCGTGGCCCATGACCAAGGCTCGATCTGATATTTTCATGGCAATGGTCAGTTTTTGTTCGATTAAAAGGACAGAAATGCCGCGGGCCTTGAGCGCTTTTAGATATTCAGCAACCAAGGCCACAATTTTGGGTGCAAGACCCTCAGTGGGTTCATCAATGATGATCAGATCAGGATCTCCCATGAGCGTTCGACACAGCGTCAACATTTGTTGCTCTCCGCCTGACAATACGCCTGCCTCGGTATGTTGACGTTCCAATAATCTTGGGAAAAGTGCGTACATGTCTTCAAACGTCCAGCGACTTCCTTTGCCAGAACCCTTTTGCCCCAGCATCAAATTTTGGTGGACTGTCAATTTAGGAAAAATATCACGGTTCTCAGGGACGTAGCCTAGACCCAGATGGGCAATTTGAAACGCTTTAAGGCCAAACATGTTTTGGCCATTCCAATCGATGCGACCTTGGCAATCAACCAAGCCCATGATGGCCTTGGCGGTGGTCGAACGTCCGGAACCGTTGCGCCCTAACAAGGCCACAATTTCTCCTGGCTTAACTCTGAAACTGACGCCATGAAGTACGTGGCTCTTGCCATAAAAAGCGTGAAGATTGTCGATGTTCAACATCTCAATGCGCCCCCGACTGATCTTCATCAGCATGCGTGCCAAGATAAGCCTCTTGAACTTTGGAATTGGTCCGAACTGCTTCAGGGACGTCATAGGCAATGACCTCGCCATAAACTACCACCGCAATTTTGTCAGCCAGTCCAAAGACAACACCCATGTCGTGTTCCACGGTGAGCAAAGTTTTGCCGATCGTCACTTCTTTGATCAAGTTGATGAAACGACTGGTTTCACTTTTGCTCATGCCAGCCGTTGGTTCGTCTAGCAAGATAACTTGTGCGCCACCCGCGATGGTGATGCCAATTTCTAGCGCTCGCTGCTCTGCATAAGTGAGATTCATGGCCAAGAGGTCTCGTTTCTTGTCCAGGCGAATCATTTCCATGTATTTTTCTGCTAAGTCGTTGGCGTCAGTGAGGCCGGATAAAAATTTCAAGAAAGTGTACTTGTAGCCCAAACTCCAGAGGACAGCGCAACGCAGATTTTCAAACACACTGAGCTTGGGGAAAATGTTCGTGATTTGAAAACTGCGCGACAGACCTAAGCGATTGATCTCATAAGGCGCTTTGTTTTCAATGTGTTGGCCGTTCAATAAAATAGAACCACTGGTCGGACTAAATCTGCCACTGATTAAGTTAAAGAGGGTTGATTTCCCTGCGCCGTTTGGCCCGATGATGGCCACTCGCTCACCTTCATTCACAGCCAAACTGGCGCCCCGAATGATTTCGGTTTTACCAAAGTTTTTTCGCAGATCTATCAGTTCAAGCGCATAAGACATCACGCTGTCTCCCGACGTTTAATTTCTTTTTCAATGTCAATTTGAATCACTTCCCACTCAACTAAAAAATGTCGTCGGGTCGCTTCAAACAAACCGATGCCAGTGAGCATGATAAAAAACGCACCAAACCAACTGTCGGTGCCTTTGGCATTCAAGGGGACGCCCATGAATTTAAGTTGCTCGCCGAATGCGGAATTCAACTGGAGGTGGTAAACCATTTCAATCATGGCACCTGCGCCAATCAGCGCCATCAAGGCCGTGACAAGAAGCCCCAGATAACTGACCCAAATTTGCTTTAATTTTCCAAACGCAGCAACACGCAAATTCATCATGATCAAACTGGCAATACCGCCGGGTGCATACATCACCATGAACAAAAACAGAAGACCCAAATAAAGGAACCAAGCCTTGGTAAATTCCGACAGGAGAACGAATGCCAAGACCATCAAGATGCCGCCAATGATGGGGCCAAAAAAGAAAGTGGCACCACCCAAAAAGGTAAACAGCAAGTAGCCGCCAGAGCGGCCCGTGCCCACCACTTCGGCGGTGACTATTTCAAAATTCAATGCGCCCAACCCCCCCGAAATGCCCGCAAAGAAACCGGCAATGATGAAGGCAAAGTACCTAACACGTTGCGTGTTATAGCCAATGAATTCAACACGCTCGGGATTGTCGCGAACGGCATTCAAAATGCGACCCAGGGGTGTTTGTGTGAAGGCATACATCAAAGCCACACAAATGAAGGTGTAAATGGCGATCAAATAGTAAATTTGAATTTGTGGACCAAAGCTGATGCCCCAAACGGACTGACCTGCCACCCGATTGCCGGAGATACCGGCTTCACCGCCAAAAAACTCGGAAAACATCAAGGACATGGCAAAGACAAGCTCCGCAATTCCCAAGGTAATCATGGCAAAGGGGGTGCCTGATTTTTTGGTGGTGACAAAACCAAGCAACACGGCAAAGCCCATGCCCGCGAGGCCGCCTACCAAGGGCAACAGGCTGACAGGAATGCTGGAATGTCCTGCACTGACCGCATTGAGCGCATGAATGGCCATGAAAGAGCCCAGGCCCGTATAAACGGCATGCCCAAAACTCAACATACCACCCTGCCCCAATAACATGTTGTAGGAAAGACAGGCGATGATGGCAATGCCCATTTGTGCCAACATGGTGCCCGCCAAGTTGCTGGTGAAAACCAAGGGGGCGAAGAAAAGGACGACGGCGAACGAACCCCAAATAAGCCAGCGGCCGACGTTGTATGGTTTAAAGGTGTAGTGTGTCATCTTGCTTTAACCTTCTCTTGTGCCCAAAAGGCCTTTGGGTCGGAAAATTAAGATCAACACCAAAAATAAGTAGGGCAAGATAGGCGCCACTTGAGAGATCGTGAGTTTGAGAAAGGAGTTACTTTTTGCAGTATCTGAAAGTGTCCAGCCCAAGCTTTGCGCCACACTGATGAAAGAATAATCAAAGGCAATGGCAAAGGTTTGAATCAAACCGATCAGAACTGAGGCTAAAAATGCGCCAGACAAAGAACCCATGCCCCCCACCACCACCACCACAAAAATCACAGAGCCCACAGTGGCCCCCATGGCCGGTTCTGTGACAAAAGTGCTGCCGCCAATCACACCTGCCAAACCAGCCAAACCTGTGCCAGCACCAAACACCAACATCAAAACACGCGGCACGTTATGCCCCAAGGATTCAACCGCCTCAGGGTGAGTCAGTGCCGCTTGAATGACCAAGCCAATGCGGGTTTTGGTGAGCAGCAACCACAGTGAAAGAAGCATCAACAAGGCAACCATCATCATGAAGGCGCGTGTTGCGGGAAAGGGTGAGCACACCAGACGAATGGCGTCATCTGCAGTTTTGCACATTTCAGCAGGTACAGCGCCCCAAAAAAAATGCAGACCATCGATTGAATGATTCACCAAGGTGAATGCGGCGCCTCTGAGAGCGTCTGGCGGGTTGAACTCGACTGCTGTCCTCCCCCAGACGAGTTGTACCAATTCATAAACGATGTATGACAGCCCAAACGTTACAAGCAATTCGGGCACATGACCAAATTTATGAACTTTTCGAAGGGTCAGACGCTCAAAAATGACACCACATCCGCCCACCAAAAAGGGCGCAATGAACAAGGCTGGCCAAAAACCAATCCATTTTGAAAGGGTGTAGCCAAAATAGGCGCCGATCATGTAAAAAGACGCATGTGCAAAATTCAAAACGCCCATCATGCTGAAGATCAGTGTCAGCCCTGAACTGAGCATGAACAACAACAACCCGTAGCTCAAACCATTGAGCAGGGAGATGAGGAAAAACTCCATAACACTACTTTCTGCACATTGCGGAAATCAACTCAAAAAAAGGGCCCGATCTGCAGAGACTCGGGCCCTTCAAGAAGCGGGAAAATTATCCTGGGCGCTTCATTTGGCAGCTGGTAGGTGTGCTGGAAATATAGGAAGGGAATTCTTTGACGGGTACCAAGGTCATGCCCGTATTTTCAACACTGTAGTTGTATTTTTTATCAACTTTGCTCCAGACAGCGAGGTACAAAGGCTGTTGCAACTGGTGGTCTGATTTACGGATTTCAATTTCGCCATTGAAAACGCTCTTGCTCTTGATTCCCTCAAGGGCTGCGGCAACTTTGACAGGATCCGTTGATTTCGCTTTGGCCATGGCGTCTCCCACCGTGGTGAAAATGCTGATGATGGAACCCGTGTAAAAGTCGTCATTGAACTTTGCTTTGAATTCTTCTTGGTACTTGTCCATCTGGCCGCCCATTTTGTAATGGCCATACCCAATTTGGAAAACTTTACCTTCTCCGTTTTTGCCCAAGGCAGTCGGAGTTCCCGTAACGCCGGTGTAGTAGGTGTAGAAGTTACCTGTGTATCCACCTTCAATAGACGCTTTCACGAGCAAGGCTAAATCGGAGCCCCAGTTGCCAGTCACGACCGTGTCTGCACCGGAAGCTTTGATTTTGGCAATGTAGGGGGCGAAATCACGAACTTGCGCCAAGGGGTGCAAATCTTCTCCCACAATTTGTACATCAGGGCGCTTGCGGTTGATGCCTTCTTTGAAGAACTTGGCCACTTGGTGGCCATGGGAGTAGTTTTGATTCAGCAGGAAAATTTTCTTGGTCTCAGGACGATCCTTCATGAACGTGGTGAGGGCTTCCATTTTCATGGAAGTATCAGCGTCAAAACGGAAGTGCCAATAATTGCACTTGTTGTTCGTGAAATCAGGGTCTACGGCAGAGTGGTTTAAGAAAATGATTTCTTTGCCAGGGTTGCGTTCATTGTGTTTGCTGACAGCATCAATAAGGGCGCCTGCAATTCCGGAGCTATTGCCTTGGGCGATGTAGCGAATACCTTGGTCAGTCGCCGCTTTCAGGGCATTCAAACTTTCGGCGGGGCTGAGTTTGTTGTCAAAACCGACCACTTCAAACTTCACACCCGCTGGATTGGTTTTGCTGTATTTTTCAGCAAAGAACTGAAAGCTCTTCAGCTGATTGTTGCCCACAGGGCCCATCAAGCCGGACAAGGGGTCAATGTAAGCAATTTTGACAGTTTCACCCTTTTGAGCAAAAGCACCGAATGCACATAAGGTCAATGTGGCGATGGTGATCGAACGGACTGAAAATTTCATCTTGAACTCCAACATTTTTAGAATAAATAATGAACACAGCGTAACGCTTTTGTAAGCGTTTTTTGGTCAGGAGTTTCCCTAGGAGGGATTTTTCCGAAATTCGCTGGTTTGATTGGGGCCATCAAAAGCTTCAAATTGAAGGCAACTGATAGCCAGCCAATTGCTCGCGCAATTTGGTTTTAAGCATCTTGCCCGTGGCGCCCAAAGGAATGGCTTCTACAAAAACCACGTCATCAGGTATTTGCCATTTGGCTGTTTTACCTTCATAAAACTTCAAAAGCTCTTGGGAGGTCAAGGTGCTGTCTGATTTTTTAACCACGCAAACAATGGGCCGCTCATCCCATTTCGGGTGGGCCATGCCAATGCACGCCGCCATGGCCACTGCAGGATGCGCCATGGCAATGTTTTCGATGTCAATCGAACTGATCCATTCGCCGCCAGACTTGATCACGTCTTTGCTTCGGTCAGTGATTTGCATGAAGCCATCCTCGTCGATGGTGGCCACATCTCCTGTAGGGAACCACCCTTCCACCAAAGGAGATGGGCCTTCTTGTTTGAAATATTCTCGAATAATCCAAGGCCCCTTGACCAGCAAGTCACCGTAGGTCTTGCCATCGTGCGGCAGTTCCTTGCCAGCTTCGTTGACAATTTTCATGTCTACGCCAAAGATAGAACGACCCTGCTTCATCCGCAGTTTCATTTGTGCTTCAGCGGGCAGTTCGAGGTGCTTGTTTTTGAGCGTACAAAGCGTTCCCAAGGGGCTCATTTCCGTCATTCCCCATGCATGCAAAACATCCACGCCAAAGTCATCGCGGAAAGAATCAATCATGGCAGGAGGGCAAGCAGAGCCACCGATGACCGTGCGCTTGAGTGTGGAAAAACGCAAATTGGCTGGTTTCATGTGGCCCAGCAACATTTGCCAAACGGTTGGCACGCCTGCGGCAAATGTTACTTTTTCCGCCTCTATCAATTCATAAACAGACTTGCCATCCATGCCAGGGCCTGGGAAAACCAATTTAGAGCCGGTCATGGCGGCACTGTAGGGAATGCCCCAAGCATTCACGTGGAACATGGGCACCACTGGCAAGATGGAATCTCGGGCAGAAATGCACATCACATCGGGCAATGCTGCGGCGTAGGCATGCAACAAGGTGGACCTGTGGCTGTACAAGGCGGCTTTGGGATGGCCGGTGGTTCCGCTGGTGTAACACATGCTGGAGGCCGTGTTTTCGTCCAAATCTGGCCAGTCGTAGGTGCCTGATTCGCCAGCCAAGAGATCTTCGTAACTGAGCAAGTTGGAAATGCCGGAATTGGCAGGGAGTTTGTCCTTGTCACAAAGTGCGACCCAGTGCTTCACGCTGGTGCAACGCGCTTGGACAGCCTGTACCAAGGGTAAAAAAGTCATGTCAAAACACACCACTTGGTCCTCAGCATGATTGGCAATCCACACCACTTGGTCGGGATGCAAGCGAGGGTTGAGAGTGTGCAATACACGGCCCGAACCACTCACGCCAAAGTAAAGTTCAAGGTGCCTGTAACCATTCCATGCGATGGTGGCCACACGGTCGCCGTGCGCCAATTTGAGGCGATCGAGTGCATTGGCCACTTTGCGTGAACGATTCGCCACATCGGCCCACGTATAGCGATGAATGTCACCCTCTACTCGGCGGGACACCACTTCGCCATCCGCATGGTGGCGGTTGGCAAATTCAATCAAAGCGGAAATCAGCAATGACTGCTGCTGCATCAATCCCAACATAGAGGCCTCTGAATTAATAGGAAAAGGCCCTCTTTTTAGCACGTCTCATGGCTGTCGGTGATAAAACCTGTAGGCGGGTAGGTTCATCAAAAGCCCCTGACAATCAAAGATATGAACTGGATCAATCGTTTTGCACTCTTGGGATCAGAGTTTTCTCAAGAAGTACAGCCCACACCCGTACCCCAACCTGCATGGGTTTCGCGCAATTTTGACCTTGGCCAAGAGATGGCGCTGCCAGATGATTGGTTAGTCGGCAGCGAAGGCGTTGAAGTCTTCGCCGGCAATGGGCTATGGGAAGGCATGTCACCTCGGGCCACGGTTTACAGCGGCCATCAATTTGGTCAATGGGCAGGGCAACTTGGAGACGGCAGAGCACTTTATCTGGGTGAATTAGAAACACCAACAGGTCGCTTTGAAATACAGCTCAAGGGGGCTGGCCTGACGCCTTACTCCAGAATGGGCGATGGGCGCGCAGTGTTGCGTTCCAGTATTCGAGAATATTTGTGCAGCGAAGCCATGCATGGGCTGGGCATCCCCACGACACGCGCACTCTGTCTGACCACATCCCCCCAAAGAGTCATTCGAGAAGAAATAGAAACAGCGGCCATTGTGACTCGCATTGCACCCAGCTTCATTCGATTTGGGCACTTTGAGCACTTTGCAAACCAAACAAAACCTGAAGCCCGAGACTCATTGAGACGGTTGGCAGACCATTGTCTTGAGCATCACATTCAAACGGACACAGGCTTTTCTGCCAACCCTTATGCCAACTTGCTTCATGCGGTGACACTCAAAACTGCTGAGCTGATGGCGCAGTGGCAGTCGGTAGGTTTTTGCCATGGTGTCATGAACACAGACAACATGAGCATTCTGGGTTTGAGTTTGGACTATGGGCCCTTTCAATTCATGGATGGCTTTGATCCTCAGCACATTTGCAATCACTCAGACCATCAGGGACGTTATGCCTATGAGCGTCAACCTCAGGTGGCTTACTGGAATTTATTTTGTCTTGCCCAAGCCTTGATGCCCCTCATCGAAGAGCAAGAACTGGCGATGAAGGCATTGGAGACCTACAAAAGCGCGTTTTCGGAACATTGGCTTCAAAAGTTTTCAGCAAAGCTAGGTTTGACAGCCGCAGGGGGCCAAGCTTCTCAGGACAAAGACAAGCATCTGATTCAAGAAACTTTGGAACTTCTGACCAACGAACGGACCGATTTCACTGCGTTTTGGCGGCGACTGAGCGATGCCGCTGCGTTTGATCAGTTGGACCATGTGGCATGGAAACGAGTCGCTGAACTGTTCATTGACGCCACTGCCTTCAAACAATGGCAATCTCACTATGCGGCTCGTCTTTCCGCCGAAGACCGCTTCAGCTGCGCCTCTCGCATGCATCAAGTCAATCCTAAATATGTCCTTCGAAATCACTTGGCAGAAGCTGCCATTCAGAAATCAAAACAAGGGGATCATTCTGAAGTTGAAACTCTTTTGAAATTGCTGCGCCACCCATTTGCAGAACAAGCAGAATTCGAACATTACGCCAATTTACCGCCCGAATGGGCGTCTTCTATTGAAATCAGCTGTTCTTCTTAAAGTTGAAAATCAATGGCCACAAACTGATATTCTCAGCACTATGTCAAATCAACCCTTGCCCCAAACAGATGACGCATGGCGTGAATGGCTTCGCGCTCGAAATGCGGAACCCTTGGCCTTTGAAGTCACCCGAAAAGCGGCGACTGAACGGCCCTTTACTGGCAAATACGAGGGCTTTTGGGAGCCAGGTCAATACCACTGCATGTGTTGTGATGCCAAGTTGTTTGATGCCGATACCAAATTTGACGCTGGCTGCGGATGGCCCTCTTTTTACCAAGCGGCAACTCCCGACGCGGTCGCACAAAAGGTCGATCGCAGCCACGGCATGGCCCGCGTTGAAAGTGTGTGTGCATCATGCGGTGCACATTTAGGGCATGTTTTTGAAGATGGTCCTCAGCCAACGGGTTTGAGGTACTGCATGAACTCAGCCTCATTGAAGTTCGAAAAAAAATAGCATGAAATTTTTTCTCGATTTGTTTCCAATTTTGCTGTTTTTTGCAGCCTACAAGTTTTCCACCATCTATGTCGCAACAGCAGTTCTGATGCTGGCCACCGTGGCTCAAAGTGCATGGATGTACAAACGAGAGGGTCAATTGGCAAGCTTGCAAAAAGCCACCTTGATTTTGATCTTGGTCTTTGGCAGTTTGACCCTTTACCTGCAGGACGAGCGCTTCATCAAATACAAACCCACCCTGCTCTACACCTGTATGGCAGTGGGCCTCTTCATTGCACAATTCATCCTGAAGAAAAATTTTTTAAAAACCATGTTGGGTTCGCAAGTAGCACTTGAGGATGATAAATGGCATACCCTGAGCACGGCATGGATCATTTATTGTTTGTTCATGGCGAGCATCAACGCTTATGTGGCCAGCTACTTCAGTACAGACGAATGGGTCAATTTCAAAATTTGGGGCTATGTCTTTCCCTTGACTTTCATCATCGGAACAGGGTTTTATATTGCAAAGAACACCCCCTCTCACAAAACCCAGACTGACGATCAAAACCCACAGTGATTCACTTATGAGCAAGCTTCCCCCTCTTTCTGCCCAAACGCCATGGCAACCCCTGATGGCTGAAATCCTGCAGTCTCGGTTCAATCCAAGTCAATTAGAGGTCATTGACGAGAGCTCTCAGCACGCAGGTCATTCTGGTGCCACTGAAGCCGGCATGAACAGCCATTTCAGGGTTCGAATCGCTTCTTCTCAGTTTGATCAATTAAGCCGGGTTCAACGCCATCGCCTTGTGTATGATTCGCTCCAAGATTTCTTGGATCAGGGGCTTCATGCCTTGGCCATTGAATTTGTCTAACCGCTCAACATTTGCAATTTAGGATTTTCATGAAAATTTCGAAATTAACCCTGTGCTTGGTCGCAGCAATGAGTTTTTCTGCATGGTCGCAAAACTTGGCTATCGTGAATGGCAAGGCCGTTCCCAGCGCTCGCGTTGAGGCCTTGAAACAGCAGGTAGAACGTTCAGGTCGTCCTGTCACGCCCGAAATTTTGGCGCAGATCAAGGAAGAGTTGATCGCCCGTGAAATCTTCATGCAAGAAGCTCGCAAGCAGGGCTTGGACGCTTCTAACGATTACAAATCGCAGATTGAATTGGCTCGCCAAAGTATTCTCATTCGGGAACTTTTTAACAGTTTCCAAACAAAAAATCCTGTGACGGAGGCTGAAATCAAGGCGGAATACGACAAGTTTGTGGCTGCCAATGGTGGCAAAGAGTACCGTGCACGCCATATTTTGGTTGAAAAGGAAGATGAAGCCAAAGCGCTGATTGCTGACATCAAAAAAGGTGCAAAATTCGAAGACTTGGCGAAAAAAGCTTCGAAGGATCCAGGCTCTGGTGCCAATGGCGGCGATTTAGACTGGGCCAATGCTTCAAGTTATGTGCCTGAATTCTCTAGCGCCATGACCAAGCTTGAAAAAGGCCAATTGACTGAATCACCCGTTAAAAGCCAATTTGGTTTTCACATCATCCGGGTAGACGATGTGCGGGATGCTCAATTGCCAAAATTAGACGATGTCAAACCTCAAATCACCCAGCAATTGACCCAATCTAAACTGGCTAAATTCCAAGAAGATTTGCGCGCCAAGGCCAAAGTGAAGTAACTTCAATTACTTGGCCCAGCGACGGGCGTTTTGCCACATGCGCATCCATGGGCTGACCTGCGACACATCACCCGGGGTGTAACTCATTTGGACATTTCGAAAGACGCGCTCAGGGTGCGGCATCATGGCGGTAAATCGACCGTCTGCGGTGGTCACGGCCGTCAAGCCTTTCGGACTGCCGTTTGGATTGAAGGGATAGGTCTCAGTGGCCTCTCCCCAGTTGTCCACAAAATGCAGGGCAGAGATGACACGGGAAGCATCCCCTCGGTCTTTGAAGTTGGTCAATCCTTCACCGTGTGCTACAGCAATGGGCATGCGACTTCCCGCCATGTCGTGGAAGAATAGGCTGGGTGAATTCACTATTTCCACCATGGCCAAACGAGCTTCAAAACGCTCGCTTTGATTGGTGGTGAACCGAGGCCAGTCTTGTGCACCTGGAATGATGTCGGCAAGTTCTGCAAACATTTGGCATCCATTGCAAACACCCAAGCCAAACGTATCGGTTCGGGCAAAGTAGGCCTTGAATTGATCGGCCAGTTGCGGGTTGAAGGTGATGCTTCGAGCCCACCCAATGCCGGCACCCAAGGTATCACCATAGCTGAAGCCACCGCAAGCCACCAAGCCTTTGAAGTCTTTGAGGTTCACACGGCCTGATTGCAAATCGGTCATGTGAACATCATGCGATTCAAAACCCGCTTCGTTGAACGCGTAGGCCATTTCAATGTGTGAGTTAACACCTTGCTCGCGAAGAATCGCAACCCGAGGCTTGGACAAGTTCAGCCAAGGGGCGGCCACATTGTCTTGCGGGTTGAACGTGAGCGCCACATGGAGGCCAGGGTTGACGGGGCTGCCAACGCCAGCGTGTTCTCTGTTGGCACAGTCAGCATTGTCGCGTTGCTGACAGATTTTCCAGCTCACACTGTCCCAAACCTGATGCAAATCTTCTAACTTGGCAGTGAAAATTTCTTGCGTGTCACGCCAAATACTCAATGCGCCAATGCCCTTGCTCATGCTGGATTGCGCAGGACGCGTTTTGCCAATGACATGGCTGTGCTTGGACAAATTGTGTTCGCGCAGAACTTGCATGACGACTGCTCGATCTTCTGTTGAAACTTGGATGACCACACCCAATTCTTCATTGAACAAGGCACGCAGAGTGAGTTCATCGCGTCTAGCATTAATTTGTTGGGCCCAATTCTTGGCATCGCCATGATCTGCTCGACTGTCAGAGATGCCATCGCCTTCCGTGACCAATAAATCGACATTGAGAGACACGCCCACTTGACCCGCAAAACACATTTCTGCCACTGTGGCCAACAATCCGCCATCGCTGCGATCGTGATACGCCAACACTTTGCCCTGTGCACGAAGCGCGTTGATGGCTTTCACCAGTTGAACCAAGTATTCAGGCGTGTCTAAATCAGGGACAGAATCTGCCGATTGATTCAAAATTTGTCCCAAGATACTGCCGCCCATGCGGAATTGACCCTGGCTCAAATCAATCAAGATGAGAGATGTGTCAACAAGGCTTGAATTCAATTGAGGCGTGAGGGTGCCACGCACATCCTCCAAGCTGGCAAATGCCGTGACAATCAAACTCACGGGCGATATAACCTGATGTTGCCCCTTGGGGTCTGACCATTGGGTTCGCATTGACAAGCTGTCTTTGCCAACGGGTATGGAAATCCCCAGGCTGGGGCAAAGTTCCAAGCCAACAGCCCGCACCGTTTCGTAAAGAGCCGCATCTTCACCAGGTTCACCACAAGCAGCCATCCAGTTGGCACTGAGCTTGACGCGATCAAGTTCGATGGGCGCTGCCAACAAATTGGTGATGGCCTCAGCCACTGCCATGCGGCCAGAGGCCGGTGCATTGATGCTGGCCAAGGGACTGCGTTCGCCCATGCTCATGGCCTCCCCTTTGAAACCTTTGTAATCGGCCAAGGTCACAGCGCAATCAGCCACAGGAACTTGCCATGGCCCCACCATTTGATCGCGGTGCGTTAAGCCGCCGACGCTTCGATCACCGATGGTAATCAAGAAGCGCTTTGAAGCAACAGTGGGGTGACTCAAAACTTGAACAACAGCTTCCTGCAATTTCACGCCAGTGAGATCGATGGGTTTGACTTGGCGTTGCACAGACTGAACATTGCGCTGCATCTTTGGTGGTTTGCCGAGCAACACATTCAGAGGCATGTTCACTGGCGACTTCAATGCAGTTGAAGATGCTTTTGAATCGGTGAGTACCAGTTGTCGTTCTTCTGTGGCGACACCGACCACGGCAAAGGGACAACGCTCTCGTTCACAAAATGCTTTGAATGTACTCAGGGATTCTGGCGCAATGGCCAAAACATAACGTTCTTGACTTTCGTTAGACCAAATTTCTTTGGGCGACAAACCAGACGCTTCAAGTGGAACTGAACGCAAGTCAAAGCTTGCGCCACGTCCAGCATCATTGGTGAGTTCTGGAAATGCGTTGGACAAGCCACCCGCACCCACATCATGAATGGCAAGGATCGGGTTGTTTTTGCCCAAAACCCAGCAATGGTTGATCACCTCTTGCGCGCGTCGCTCTATCTCAGGATTGCCGCGTTGAACAGAGTCGAAATCTAAATTGGCGGCATTCGCTCCTGAAGCCATAGAACTTGCCGCACTACCGCCCATGCCAATCAACATACCGGGTCCACCCAATTGAATTAGCAATGTGCCCGCAGGGAAGAGAATTTTTTGAGTTTGAAGATCGTCGATCACGCCCAAACCACCCGCAATCATGATGGGCTTGTGATAGCCCCTCACCACACCATCAACTTGCTGTTCGTATTCTCTGAAGTACCCCAATAAATTGGGACGACCAAATTCATTGTTGAACGCGGCACCCCCAAGAGGACCCTCGGTCATGATTTGCAGGGGGCTTGCAATGTGATCGGGCTTGCCGCTGCTGCCACCCCATAATTTAGACACAGTGAATCCTGTGAGTCCAGCCTTGGGTTTGGAGCCGCGGCCAGTGGCACCTTCGTCCCGAATTTCTCCGCCCGCACCGGTGGATGCGCCTGGGAAAGGTGAAATGGCGGTGGGGTGATTGTGCGTCTCGACCTTCATCAAGACATGATGCAACGCATTCTCCTTGGCATAGGCACCGCCATGTTTGGCCACAAAACGTTCGACCTCATGGCCCATCATGATGGATGCATTGTCTGAATAAGCGACCACGGTATGCTGTGGGTTTTGTTGATGCGTATGACGAATCATGCTGAACAGGCTGTCAGCCTGTAACTTGCCATCGATGGTGAATTCGGCATTGAAAATTTTGTGCCTGCAATGTTCGCTGTTGGCTTGCGCAAACATCATCAGTTCGACATCGGTCGGATTTCTTTTCAGTTGCTGAAAAGAAGTCAACAAATAATCAATTTCATCTTCAGCCAATGCCAAACCAAATGTTTGATTGGCTTCAACCAAAGCATTTTTACCGCCGCCCAAAACATCGACATGCAGCAAGTCTTGGGCCTCTAGCTCTGTGAACAATGCCAGTGCATCATTGCGCTGAGACAGCACAGACTCGGTCATGCGATCATGCAGCAGGTCCACCAACTGAAGCTTCAATGATGCCTTCAGTGATTGAAGTACGGAACCCGATTGAAAGTGAAGGCTGTACGCCACAAGCCGTTCAATGCGTCTGATGTTGATGCCACAGTTGTGCGCAATGTCTGTTGCTTTGGAGGCCCATGGCGAGACTGTTCCCAATCGGGGGGATACCCAAAAACGCATGGCCGATGATTCGCCAACTTTGCGCTCATTTTGAAAGGGCTCACCATAGGTCAGGAGTTGCTCAATGACCAGCGTTTCGGCAGCTTCAAAAGGGGCAGCTTTTGCGACACAATGCACAAACTGGCCCGTGAGGCCCTGAATATCGGGACAAAGGGCCTGCAAGCGGGGAAGCAATTGCTGGGTTCGAAAGTCACTGAGGGCGTTACCGCCATCCAAAATGAGAGTTTGCAGGGTCACAGACTGGCCTTGAGGGCAATAGGAAATTTGTCTCAAATACCGCTGACTGGGGCATTGAACGAGTGCTTATTTTAACCTCTGTCAGCCTCAGTTTAAGCAAACAGCCGCCATGAATGGGATAATCTCGCCCCATGACAATCACCATTAAAGACCCCTCAGATGCCAACGGGATGCGCTTGGCTGGGCGCCTCGCTTCCGAAGTCTTAGATTACCTCACGCCCTTCGTGAAACCAGGTGTGACCACCAATGAGTTAGACACACTGGCCCATGACTTCATGGTCAATGTTCAAGGCACCATCCCGGCACCATTGAATTACCAACCGCCGGGCTATTCGCCCTACCCCAAGTCGATTTGCACGTCCATCAATCATCAGGTTTGCCATGGTATTCCCAATGAGAAGCCACTGAAAAAAGGCGATATAGTCAACATTGACATCACGGTCATCAAGGACGGATGGCACGGCGATACCAGCCGCATGTTCCTGGTCGGGGAAGTCTCCATTGCGGCCAAAAGACTTTGCGTCTTGACTTATGAAGCCATGTGGCATGGCATTGCGCAAGTTAAACCAGGTGCTCGGCTGGGTGACATTGGCTGGGCCATACAAAAATTTGCAGAAAATTTGGGTTTTTCCATTGTTCGCGAGTTTTGTGGGCACGGCATTGGCCGCGTTTTTCACGAGGAACCCCAAGTTTTGCATTATGGAAAACCGGGGACACTTGACGAACTCAAGGCGGGAATGACCTTCACCATTGAACCCATGATCAATGCTGGAAAACGTGATATCAAAGAGATGGGTGACGGTTGGACCATCGTCACCAAGGACAGGTCTTTGTCTGCACAATGGGAACATACCATCTTGGTCACAGAAACAGGCTACGAAGTCCTGACACTGTCGGCGGGAAGCCCGCCCATTCCTGAATTTGTAAAGGTCTAATCTGATGCACGATCTGTCGACATTGCGCGATCAATACCGGCAGGAGAAACATGACCTGTGGGCGCACATCTCAAGCACCCATGCAACCCCAAGGGGGCTGAAGCGCACCCTCATTCGTTTGGCGAATCTGGCAGACAAGCTGTTGATTCAACTTTGGCGCAATGCAGGATTCAACCAAGGCGAGGCGCTGATTGCAGTCGGTGGGTTTGGCCGAGGTGAGCTTTTCCCATCATCGGATGTCGATGTCTTGGTTTTATTGCCAGATTCCGTCGATGCGGAAACATCACCGAAATTAAAAGCCAAGCTGGAAGAATTCATCGGCAGCTGTTGGGACAGTGGTCTAGAAATCGGCTCCAGTGTTCGATCTTTGATCGACTGTTTGCATGAGTCGTCCAAGGACATCACCGTTCAAACCTCATTGCTCGAGAGTCGATTCATCACGGGCAACGAAGCCTTGTTCAAGCAATTCAAGTTGCGCTATGACCAAGCCATGGACCCTCATGCCTTTTTTGTTGCGAAGACGCTTGAGATGCAACAGCGGCACAATAAATTTGAAAACACCCCCTACTCCCTCGAACCCAATTGCAAGGAATCGCCGGGGGGGCTGCGCGATCTGCAGATCATTTTGTGGGTTTCGAAAGCTGCAGGCCTCGGCAAGAATTGGGATGATTTAGCAATCAAAGGGCTGGCCACAGCATTGGAGGTCAAGCAAATCAAACGCAACGAAGGGGTGCTTAGCCTTATTCGCGCAAGATTGCATTTGCTGGCCAAGCGCCGTGAAGATCGCTTGGTCTTTGATTTGCAACATGCCTTGGCAGAGGCCTTTGGTTTCAAAGCGATCAGCACACCGGATGGTCGGCATCGGCAGCGCGCCAGTGAAATTTTGATGCGCCAATACTACTGGGCCGCTAAAGCAGTCACCCAGCTGAATCAAATTTTGTTGCTCAACATTGAGGCGCATTTACAAGCGCAACGTGGCGACATTCGAATTGAGTTGCGGAAATTAAACGATCATTTTTATGAGAACAATGGTCTCTTGGAAGTGGCGCAAGACGATCTCTACCAGCACCACCCACATGCCATCTTAGAAACTTTTTTGCTTTTCCAACAAACACATGGCGTGAAAGGCTTGTCTGCCAAAACACTCCGTGCGCTCTACAACGTTCGCAATGTGATGGACGCCAAATTCAGACGTGACCCCATCAATCGGCAAACATTTTTGAAAATCCTGCAAGAAACAGAAGGCATCACGCATGCGCTGCGATTGATGAACCAAACCTCCGTGTTGGGCCGCTATTTGTGGGTCTTTCGCAAGATCGTGGGTCAAATGCAGCACGATCTGTTTCATGTTTATACGGTGGACCAGCACATCATGATGGTGCTGCGCAATGTTCGACGTTTTTTCATTGCCGATCATGCTCATGAGTATCCTTTTTGCTCGCAATTGGCGGCGGGTTGGGACAAGCCCTATGTGCTTTATGTCGCTGCTTTGTTTCACGACATCGCCAAAGGCCGTGGTGGTGATCACTCTCAATTGGGTGCAGAGGAAGTCAAGCGCTTTTGTCGCGAACACGCCATCTCCCATGAGGATGCCCAACTCATTGCTTTCTTGGTGACTGAACACCTGACCATGAGCCGTGTGGCACAAAAAGAAGATCTAAGCGACCCTGATGTGATTGCAGCATTTGCCAAACGAGTCGGCAACGAACGTCGGTTGACGGCTTTGTATTTGCTCACTGTTGCAGACATTCGCGGCACCAGCCCCAAAGTTTGGAATGCCTGGAAAGGCAAACTGTTAGAAGATTTATACCGCTACACACTGCGCGTTTTGGGTGGCAGAGCACCCGATGCCAATACTGAAATTGAGGCTCGCAAGCGCGAAGCGCTTGTTGAGCTGGCTTTGCATTCAGAGCCCCACGAGGGCCAAAAGGCTTTGTGGGAGACCCTCGATGTGGGCTACTTCATGCGGCATGATGCCAGCGAAATTGCTTGGCATGCACGTCAACTCTCCAGGTATGTTTCTAAGGCCGGGGAAGATGCTATCGCCAGCTCAGAGGGCAAAAGCATTGTGCGCGGCAGAATTTCTCCTTTAGGCGAAGGCCTGCAAGTACTCGTCTACACAGCTGATCAGACAGATTTGTTTGCTCGCATTTGTGGCTATTTTGACCAAGCGGGTTTCAGTATTTTGGATGCCAAAATACACACTGCGAAAAATGGCTTTGCTCTAGACACCTTCCAAGTGGTCACCTCCTTGTTGCCTGAGCACTACCGCGAACTGATCACCATGGTCGAGTCAGGGTTGGCTTCCACCATCGACAAAAAGGGCACTCTGCCTGCGCCCACCAAGGGCAGAGTTTCTCGTCGCGTGAAAAATTTTCCCATTGCGCCCCGCATCACATTGCATCCAGATGAAAAAGCGCAGAGTTGGTTGCTGGGTATTTCTGCCAGCGACCGATTGGGTTTGCTCTACAGCGTGGCCACCGTATTGGCCAAACACAGCATCAGTTTGAAGTTGGCCAAAATCAGCACTTTGGGTGAGCGCGTTGAAGACACCTTTCTCATTGAAGGCAGTGCGCTTCAACACAACCGCGAACAAATTGCCATCGAGACGGAATTGCTTCAAGTGCTGCAGGCCTAGGCCTAGGTGCTAACTTTTCTTGCGGGGTGGCAAACCTGTATGCTGCGTCAGCAGACTCCCTTTTCGAGGTGATGCACTGGGCGTGCTGTTTTTGCGACGCGCAGTCTGATACGCATCCGACAGGGGCTGCCAAGTTGGAATTAAGTGGTGCTTGCCATTGCCAATCAGGTCAGCTCGGCCCATTGATTTAAGCGCCTCACGCAGCAAAGGCCAGTGATTGGCATCGTGATAACGCAAAAAGGCTTTGTGCAAGCGGCGGCGTTTTTCACCTTTGACCACATCCACTTTCTCGCTGTCCCGTGTAATTTTTCGAAGCGGATTCTTGGTGGTGTGGTACATCGCCGTGGCCGTGGCCATCGGGCTTGGGTAAAAAGTTTGAACTTGATCCGCACGAAAACCATTTTTCTTCAGCCAAATGGCCAAGTTCATCATGTCTTCATCGCTGGTGCCCGGATGGGCTGCAATGAAATAGGGCACCAAAAATTGTTTCTTGCCGGCTTCTGCACTGTACTTATCGAACATGCTTTTGAACTTGTCGTAGGTACCAATGCCGGGCTTCATCATTTTGGTCAATGGCCCTGATTCAGTGTGTTCGGGGGCAATTTTCAAGTAACCACCCACATGGTGTGTGACCAACTCTTTCACATACTCAGGACTTTGAACTGCCAAGTCGTAACGCAGCCCTGAGCCAATCAATATTTTCTTGATGCCCTTCAAGCTTCTCGCCTTTCGGTACATTTGAATCAGTGGCCCATGATCGGTCGTGAGATTGCTGCAAATTCCAGGAAAGACGCAGCTGGGTTTTCGACAAGCGGCTTCAATTTCAGGGCTACGGCAGCCCAATCGGTACATGTTGGCCGTTGGCCCACCCAAATCGGAAATAACGCCCGTAAAACCCTTCACCTTGTCGCGAATGTCTTCAATTTCTCGCAAGACGGAAGCTTCACTGCGGCTTTGAATGATGCGGCCCTCATGCTCTGTGATGGAGCAAAAGGTGCATCCACCGAAACAGCCGCGCATGATGTTCACAGAGAACCGAATCATTTCCCACGCTGGAATTTTGGTAGCACCTTCATGTGACCCATTTTCATCGGCATAACTGGGATGAGGACTGCGAGCGTAAGGCAAATCAAATACGGCGTCCATCTCAGCCGTAGTCAGGGGAATAGGGGGCGGCGTGATCCAAACATCTCTCGCAGTGTGACCGTCGCCATGCGCCTGAACCAAACATCTTGCGTTGCCCGGGTTGGTTTCAAGGTGAAGCACTCGGCTCGCATGAGCGTATAAAACGGGGTCACTTTTGACTTGCTCATAACTGGGCAAACGAATGACACTTTTGTCTCTTGGGGGAACCTTGTGAAGACCTTTGCCCACCATCACAGGCAAGTTGGGGTTAGGAACAAATTTCAAAGGCTTGACAGCGCTTGCATTCGAGTTTGAGTTTTGTTGATCAGCAACTGATTGGGCTTCATCTTCCCGTGCACAAGTGGCGCCATTTTCACGAGCCTGTTCTGAAATCATCAGATAAGGATTCACATGTGCCTCGACGTGACCTGGCGTATCAACGGCAGAAGAATCGATTTGAAACCAGCCATCGGGTGTTTGACGTCTTACAAATGCCGTACCGCGCACATCCACAATGTCATGAACCGACTCGCGGGCTGCCAACCGGTGCGCAATTTCCACCACGGCCCGCTCGGCATTCCCATACAGCAGCAAGTCGCATTTGCTGTCGACCACAATAGAGCGGCGTACTTTGTCTGACCAATAATCGTAGTGTGCAATTCTGCGCAAGGAGCCTTCAATTCCGCCCAGGACAATGGGGACATCTGGAAAGGCTTCTCTGCAGCGTTGGCTGTAAACAATGGCGGCGCGGTCTGGCCGTTTACCGCCTAGATCGCCCGGTGTGTAGGCGTCATCAGACCGGATTTTACGATCGGCCGTGTACCGGTTGATCATGGAGTCCATGTTACCGGCCGTGACGCCCCAAAAAAGATTGGGTTTGCCGAGCGCACGAAAAGGCTCGGCGCTTTGCCAGTCTGGTTGCGCAATGATGCCAACGCGAAAGCCTTGAGCTTCTAGCATTCGACCGATCACGGCCATTCCAAAGCTGGGGTGGTCAACGTAGGCATCGCCCGTGACCAAAATGATGTCACAACTGTCCCAACCCAATTGCGTCATTTCAGCGCGACTCATGGGCAAGAAAGGGGCTGTGCCAAAGCGGGACGCCCAGAACTTTCGGTAGCTGTTCAGGGGTTTTGCGTTGCGCGGAAAAAGGGAGACGTCAACCAGAGCGTTCATGGATCATCTATTTGGAATGAGCCATTTTAAAGCCTTCAGCAGCTCTTTTGGCTTGAAAGGTCTTTCACACGGATAATCAGTGCATGCCCTCAGATTCAACAGTCCTGCAGCAACCCCGATCCAAAACCGAACTGTTCATTGTGTTCACCTTGCTTGCCTTGCAAGGCGTGGGAGGTGTTTTGGTTATCGTCCAACACGAGTTGGTCGAGCGACGCAAATGGATGACCCAGGCCCAGTTCGTCGAGGAATGGTCTGTGGCCCAAATCATGCCAGGACCCAATGTGGCCAATTTGTGCATCATGATTGGCCATCAATATTTTGGTTTTGCAGGTGCGATGGCTGCCTTGTCGGGGCTGCTCTTGGCCCCCCTCATATTGGTGCTGACCTTGGCCATTTTGTTTGCAGGGATTTCACACAATTTGATGGCACAAGGCGCCTTGAAAGGCATGGGTGCTGTGTCCGCTGGGTTGATCATTGCCACGGGTTTAAAGATGGGCAAAACCCTGCCCCAAAATCCCATAGGACTGCTCTCTGCTGTGATCTTAGCGATGGCTTCTTTCATTGCAGTGGGCGTCTTCAGGGTGCCGCTCGCATGGGCAATTTTGGGCTTGGGTTGTGTGGGTTTTATGATGGCTTTTCAAGCTTTGTCCACCCATGAGTCGACGTCGAAAGACTCAAAATCATGACGGATCCGATTGTTCTTTCCTCAATGGATTGGCTGGACTTGTTCCTCCACTTTTCTCTCCTTTCCATGTTGTCCATCGGCGGTGCTATCACCTGCGCACCCGACATGCATCGCTACTTGGTGGACGAAAAACAATGGCTTACTGATGCTTCTTTTTCGTCATCGATTGCATTGGCACAATCGGCGCCGGGGCCAAACGTTTTATTTGTCGCCCTCATGGGTTGGCAAGTGGGATTGAATGCGGGAGGTGGCTTTGCTGCAGGCGAACAAGCATGGTGGCTTGGACTTTGGGGCATTTTGATCACCATGACAGGCATTTTGCTCCCCTCCTCTGTGCTCACTTATGTCACAACCCGATGGGCGCATGAGAATCGAGATTTGTTGTCTCTGAGGGCATTCAAATCAGGCATGGCGCCCATTGTGATAGGTCTTTTGGTCTCGACAGGTTGGCTCTTGAGTGCCTCACACAACAACATGGCGACAGATTGGAAACTCTGGCTGCTCACTGCATTGTCGGCCCTTGCCGTGATGCGCACCTCGGTCCATTTATTGTGGCTCATTGTCGCGGGAGGCATCTTGGGAGCCGCGGGTTTGCTTTAAAGCAAACGCTGCCTCACCGCCTCAAACAAACACACGCCACTGGCCACAGACACATTCAAGCTTTCCACAGCACCTTGCATGGGGATACTGACCAACTCATCACAGGTCTTGCGCGTCAGATGCCGCATGCCGGGGCCCTCTGCGCCTAGCACGAGGGCGGTGGGGCCTTTCAAGTCAACTTGGTAGATGTTTTTGGGCGCATCCCCACTGGTCCCGGTGATCCAAATGGCGCGTTCTTTGAGTTCACCTAAAGTTCTTGCCAAATTGGTCACCATGAAATAAGGAACAGTTTCAGCCGCACCACTGGCCACTTTGGCCACCGTGGCATTGATGCCTGCTGCATGATCTTTGGGCGCAATGACAGCATGAGCCCCCGCACCATCGGCTACACGAAGACAGGCGCCCAAATTGTGAGGGTCAGTCACACCATCCAAGACCAAAAGCAAAGGTGGGCCCTGCACTTGGTCCAACAAATCATCAAGTGAGTGGGCTTGAGGGAGAGACTCTACGCGAGCCGCAACGCCTTGGTGGCCATGACTGCCCGCCAGCTTGGCCAGTCGCATGCTGTCGGCCTCAATGAGCCGCACGCCCGCTTCTTGCGCTCGCTCAATGAACTGGCGCATGCGCGCATCGCGGCGCGTAGATTCAAAATAAATTTCAACAATCGAATGGGGCGCTGTTTTCAAACGCACACCCAAGGCGTGAAAACCGAAAAGGACTTGAGGAGAGGACATGCCCCGATTATCCTTGGGATATGAGTTGTCCTGCGGAAAGGGTTAAGGTTCGGTCACATCTTTGCGCTAATTTTTGGTCGTGCGTGACCAAAATCAGTGTGGTCCCCCTTGCTTGGTTCATGGTCAGCATCAAATTCATGACGCTCTCCCCTGTTTGGGCATCCAAGCTGCCTGTGGGCTCGTCGGCCAACAACAATTTAGGTTGAACGACAAAGGCGCGAGCCAAAGCCACGCGCTGTTGCTCACCACCACTCAAAACTTTAGGAAAATGGGACAAGCGCTCAGAAAGGCCCACTTGACCCAAGATTTCTTTTGCAGACTGTGCCGCTTTGGGAATACCCGAGAGCTCCAGAGGCAACATGACATTTTCAAGTGCCGTTAAATGACCCATGAGTTGGAAATTTTGAAAAACAAAACCCAGTTGAAGACCTCGCCATGCAGCACGTTGATCTTCTGACATGTCAAAGATATTTTCTCCCGCCAATGTGATGCTGCCGCTGCTCGGAGTGTCCAATCCGGCCATGATAGACAGCAAGGTACTTTTGCCAGATCCTGAGGCACCCAGGATGGCCACAGTTTCCCCTTCATTCACGGAGAAATCAATATCGCGCAAAATAGACAAGGGCTCGGCCTTCTCCCCCACTATTTTGCTCACATGGTTGACCGAAATCATTGCGACTGACATGCACACACCTTTAATCATCAGACACTACTTTAACTGCCTTGCTGTAGGCTTGTTCTCAAGGGGATTTGCCTCCCTGCTCACGGGTCTGTTTGTCATGTGGATTTCGGTCGTCACAGCCTTCGCCCAAAATGAAACACATCGCGCGTCCAAACCAGAGAAAATAATTCTCATTGTGGGAGATTCATTGAGCGCAGAGTATGGTTTGCCAAGAGGAACCGGCTGGGTCCAAGCCATGGTGAAACAAGCCAATCAAGAGTCTGTGCCTTTGAAAGTGATCAATGCAAGCATCAGTGGCGACACCACTTCGGGCGGCACCACCCGACTCCCTCAGCTGTTAAAAACGCACGGGGCCGACATTGTGGTGATAGAACTGGGTGGCAATGACGCATTGAGAGGTCTGAGTTTGAACATGACTCAGAACAATCTCAAAAGCATGGCACAAGAAAGTCGCAAAGCGGGGGCCCAAGTTTTATTGGTTGCCATGCAAGTGCCCCCCAATTACGGTCGCAATTACAGACGACAAATGGACACGGCTTATTCACAAGTGGCCAAAGAAACAGGCGCCCAGCTGAACACCACATTTTTGAAGGGTGTGGCCGATGATGCTGACCCGCTGAAATGGTTTCAAGCTGACCGCATTCACCCCAATGAGCAAGCTCAAATTTTGATGATGAAAAACATTTGGCCGCAGCTTAAAAAAATGCTGTTGAGCTTGTGATTCAGTTCTGCGTTGGAATTTGAGAAGGTGTGTCGTTGGAAGACGCAGGGTCTTGAGCATCATCGACGCCATCATCCGGCGCATCAGTTTTACGCTCAGACTTGGCTTTCAGCTTGTCTTCTTTCTTGCGCTTTTTCGCCAATTCTTTTTGACGTTTTTCGTAGCCGTAATTGGGAGTTGCCAAGATAGTTCTTTCTATTGAATGTTGCCCACTGTATCAGTTTGGCGCTTCAAAAATGACCCGCTTTAAAAATTCAAATGACGCTCAAGCGATTGGGCAAGGTCTGCCTTCAAATCTGCGACCGATTCAAAACCCAGGGAGAAGCGCACCAAATGCCCGCGCGCAAGCCCCGAAGGCCAATCACGCCGCAAACTGCTCATCTCGTAGGGCACGACCAAGCTGATAGGGCCACCCCAACTGAAGCCAATGCGAAAGAGCTTCAAGCCATCGCAAAAGGCATCCACTTGGGAGCTGGACAAAGCAGGACTGAGCATGACACTGAAAAGGCCGGCCGCATGGCCAGAACCGCCGCCGGAGTTACACAAGGATTGCCAATTTTCGTGACCTGGGGAAGCACTCAAAGCGGGATGCATGACCTGAACACAGGCTTTTTGGAGTTGCCACCAAGCCGCTAAAGCCCTCCCGGCTTCGTCCTGAGCTTGATATCGCATTGAAATGGTCGGCAGAGATCTGAGGATGGTTTCTACATCGTTGGCCCCGACACAAATGCCCAAACGCATGTGACTGAGCTTTAACTTCATGCCCAGATGATCATCATGGGTCATGACGCTGCCCATCAACACATCGCCGCCACCGCTTGGGTATTTGGTCAATGCGTGTGCAGTGAAATCAACTGCAAGTTGACCATCCCCCAAGAGGTCAAAGGGTTTGAAAGCGATACCCGCGCCCCAAGTATTGTCCAAGGCCGTGAGAATCTTTCGGGATTGGCAAAGTTGGACCAGTGCGACCAAATTGGGGAACTCCATGCTGACCGAGCCAGGCACCTCCATCCATACCAGCTTGGTGTTGTTTTGAATTTTGGTTTCAAGATCAAGCAAATTCATCGCATCGTAATAGGTGTGTGAAATGCCGAAATTCTGCAGCTCATGTTCAGCCAAGGCTTGATGGGGACCGTAAGCATTCTCGGGCAACAACACATGGTCACCCTGTTTCAAAATGGCAAAAGAAGCCACTGCCAATGCTGTCAATCCGCTGGGGGTGAGAACGCAATGCTTTCCGCCTTCGAGTGAACAAAGTCGCTCTTCAAGAATGAAGGTGGTGGGTGTGCCATGAGTGCCATAGGTATAGCCCGACTTGTCCTTCCAATCGCGTTGGCGCATGGCAGCAACATTGGGGAAGAAAATTGTCGAGGCTTTGTGCACCCCGGGCTGAGGGGCTTGGAAGTCGCCAGGCGGCTGATAGCCGTGGTGAATCAATTCTGTCGAAAGGTGGGATGTTTTCAAAGAAGTCATCCCCTCATCCTAAATCAGACTTTCCATTTTTCCATTAATTTTTCAGGTTTGAGGCTGTCGTAGCCTTCAAAGGGCTGATGAATCCATGGATTCGTTGGCAAAAAGTCAACAGAATAGTCGGCTTTGAAGCCGGAGACACCTTTGGTCCAAATGACGGCTGTGCGCAACTCACTGATGGGTTTGTAATTGGTTTTCAGCATGTTGACCACCGCACTCAGGGTGTGGCCAGTGTCTGCCAAATCATCGACCAAGAGAACGCGTCCGGCAATCTCACCCTTTGGCGTGGTGATGAAACGGGCGATGTCCAAGTGGCCTTGAACAGTCCCCTCGTCTGCACGGTAAGAGCTGGTGGACATGATGGCCAGGGGCTTGTCAAAGATGCGCGACAAGATATCACCTGGCCGCATCCCGCCGCGGGCCAAACACAAAATGGTGTCGAATTCCCATTTGGATTGGTAAACTTTCAGTGCCAGTTTTTCAATGAGATTGTGGTACTCATCGTAGCTTACATACAGATGTTTGCCGTCTTCAGTCAGCATGGGAAATCTCCAAAAGTTGAGTCATGGATCCGCTTGGATCGATTGATGTTGAAAAATTAGAGGGGCGCCAAAAAAGGGTGGTGCATCAAAATGGTGTGATCCCTATCGGGGCTGGTAGAGACCATGTGAATGGGAACACCCGTCACATGGGCAATGCGTTGCAAATACAAACGGGCATTCACGGGCAATTTGTCAAATTGGGTTACGCCCACCGTACTGTCAGACCATCCTTCAAGGCTTTCATAAATGGGTTTGCAACGCGAAATGTCGTCGGCACCCATTGGCAAGATGTCAATCACTTCACCGTCCAATTCGTAAGCTGTGCACAATTTCAATTCTTTCAGGCCATCCAACACATCGAGTTTGGTGATGCAAAGACCAGACAAACCATTGACCTGAGCGCTGCGTTTGAGCAAGGCGGCATCGAACCATCCACATCGACGGCTGCGGCCGGTGGTGACGCCCTTCTCTGCACCGATGGTGCTCATGTGCCAGCCTGGCGTTCCTTCTTTTTCCCACTCGAGTTCTGTGGGAAATGGGCCGCCACCGACACGTGTGCAATAGGCTTTGGTAATGCCCAGCACATAGTGCAAGAGGCCCGGGCCCACACCTGATCCCGCAGCGGCATTGCCAGCAACACAATTGCTTGAAGTGACGTAGGGATAAGTTCCATGATCGACGTCTAGCAGTGTGCCTTGGGCGCCTTCAAACAAAAGATTGGCACCCAAACGATGCGCTTCATTGAGTTCGCGTGACACATCGGCCATCATGGGCTTCAGCAACTCGGCATGCGCCATGGCTTCTTTGTAAACCACATCAAACTGAACTTCACCATTTTTGACATAGGGCTTGAGAGCATCGCCAAAGACAAACTTTTCTGAGCCTAAAAAAGAGGTCAGCACGTGATTGTGCAAGTCTAAAAGTTCTTTCAATTTGTGTGCAAATCGCTCTGGGTACTTTAAGTCTTGAACACGCAGGGCGCGTCGTGCAATTTTGTCCTCGTAGGCAGGGCCAATACCGCGGCCGGTGGTGCCAATCTTTTCGGTGCCCCCTTCTTCACGGGCTGCCTCACGGGCGACATCCAAGGCTGCATGAAAAGGCAAAATCAAGGGACATGCCTCGCTGATGCGCAAGCGCGAGCGAACTTCAACGCCCGCTTTTTCAAGTCCAGCGATTTCTTCAAACAGTTTGCCAGGTGACAGCACTACGCCGTTGCCGATGTAGCACTTCACACCGGGCCGCATGATGCCACTTGGGATTAAGTGCAATGCAGTTTTGACGCCATTGATGACCAGGGTGTGGCCAGCATTGTGTCCGCCTTGGAAGCGGACGACGCCTTGCGCACTTTCTGTGAGCCAATCGACTAATTTACCTTTGCCCTCGTCGCCCCATTGGGTGCCTACAACGACAACATTGCGTCCTTTGATCATGTTCATTTTGATTGATTGTGAATGGCTTTAACAACCCACTGACCGGTGACTTCAAGGAGCTCTCGGTCGCAATGGAATTCATCGATTTCACTGTCGTGCCCTGGCAGATTGCACACAACTGTTTCGCCGTGTTGACGAAGCTGAGCAATAGCGGCACGCAATTGGGGGGATGTTCCCCAAGGCGCTCGAATGGCAGCTTTCAATGCCAACTGAGGCACCACACTGACCCATTGTTTCAGATCAAGGCTAAAGCCAACAGCGGGGCGATCTCTCCCAATTTCGTGGCCAAAGACAGCGCCCACACCGTCATAACGTCCACCCCTAACCACCGCATCACTGGCGCCTTTCGAGTAAATTGCGAAACGCAGCCCACTGTAATAGGCATACCCCCGCGCATCGGCCAGATCAAATCTGAAAGAAACTTGCGGAAGTTGCGCACTTAACCATTTGAGTTGCTCGATGGCCAACTTGATCTGAGGCATGGCAGGTAATTTTTTCAGAGCCAAATCTAAAACCGAAACATCGCCGTAAAGATCGATGAGACTGAGAAGCCCTGCCTGAATGTCGGCTGGAAATTCAACGGTCAGTGCTTCCAATGCCGCAGTGTTCTTGGAAGCAAGGGCGGCATAAACTTCGCTGCGCATGGTGTCGTTCAAAGGCAGTCCCGCTAACAGGCTGCTCACAATGCGAGCGTCTGCCAAATCGACCAGAACCTCGCCCATTTGAGCTGCTTGCAAGGCGTCCAATGCCAACTGCAGAACTTCCAGGTCGGCTTCAAGCCCCGCATGACCGTATATTTCAGCCCCCAATTGCAAGGGCTCTCGTGTGGCATAGGGGCGATCGGGGCGGGTGTGCAGTACAGGACCGCAGTAGCACAGGCGTGTCACCCCTTTGCGATTGAGCAAATGTGCGTCAATTCTGGCGACCTGAGGGGTTGTGTCGGCTCGCAGTCCCATCAGTCGACCAGAAATTTGATCGACCAGTTTGAAGGTCTGAAGATCAAGGGCTTTGCCCGTGCCAGTGAGCAGCGACTCAATGTGTTCAAGCAAGGGAGGAGACACCAGTTCAAAGCCATAGCTTCGGGCTGTGTCTAGAAGCAATCTTCGGAGTTCTTCGATGTGTCGTGCTTCTGAAGGCAAGACATCAGCGATGTGATCCGGCAGGACCCAAGCGGACATGGCAATGTAAGGGCTGTTAAAACAGGGATTTTACCGGTTCAAATCGCCTTAAAAGAGCCAAAGCAAAAGAAAGAATCCCAACAAAATGGTCGTCAAGCCGAAAAATCGGATTTGGCCGTCTTCAAGCTGCAAAAGGTGCGTGAACATTTCACGCCATTTGGAAGGCGAAATGAGGGGCATCAGCCCCTCAAAAATTAAAACCAAGGCAAGTGCCGCCAGGAGAGAGTGCCAAAAAGACACTTACTTCTTAGCAGGCTGTGCAGCTTGGGATGCGCCATTGCCGCGCATGGCTTTGAAAAAATCAGAGCCACTGGGGTCTAAGACCATGACATCGCTCTTTTTAGAAAAGCTGGCCTTGTAGGCATCTAAGCTTCTGTAGAACTGTGCAAACTGGGGGTCTCGGCCAAAAGACTCGTTGTAAATTTTGGCAGCCTGTGAGTCGCCCTGCCCTTTGATTTTTTGCGCATCTCGGTAAGCGTTGGCGATGGTTACTTCACGTTGACGGTCTGCATCGGCTCGAATTTTTTCACCTTCAGCAGCGCCTGTTGAACGCAACTCATTGGCAACCCGTTTGCGTTCCGCTTCCATCCTTCGGTAGACGGACTCTGTGATGGCATCCACATAATCTGCACGAGTGATGCGCACATCGACCACGTCTACCCCCCATGGCTTTTCACCCCGGACTTTTTCAAGCACCTCACGCTTGACGTCATTCATCAGAACGTCGCGGTTGAGCGAGAGCAAATCTTTCACGGTGCGTTTGTTAATTTCCTCTTGAAATGCATTGCGAACCACGCGGTTCAACTGATTGGCCCCTGCTTTTTCATCAAGACCCACATTTCGAATGTAGGCCAAGGGATCCGTGATGCGCCACCGAACGTACCAATCGATCACCACACGTTGCTTTTCAGCGGTCAACATAGGCTCTGTATCGGGGCTGTCGAGGGTCAGCAAACGTTTGTCGATGTAAGTCACATTTTGAAGTGGTGGGGGCAACTTCACATTGAGCCCTGGCTCTGTGATGACTTCTTTGATTTGCCCCAGTGCATAAACCACGCCAAATTGACGCTGGTCCACCACAAACAACATAGAGCTGGCCAAGGCCAAAACGATCAGAAGGGATGAAACCCAAATTCCAACGCGATTCATTTTGTAAATCCTTAACGAATTTCACGATCACGCGAACGGAGGCTGTCGCGTGATCTTGGGTCTGTAGGTGCCGAATTGGGTGCTGCCGGCATAGGCAAAGTGCTGTTCGCGCTGGCTGGCTCTTGGGTTGTGGCAGCAGGCGGTGTCACACCACTCATTTGGATTAATTTGTCTAAGGGCAAATACATCAAGTTGGAACCTTGTTTGCTTTCAACCACCACCTTGGTCACACTGGTGTAAATCTGTTGCATGGCATCCAGGTACATGCGGTCACGTGTGACCTGGGGTGCATTTTGATACTCGGGGAGAATGGCTTTGAAACGCTGCGCATCGCCCTCAGCTTGCGCAACAATACGCTCACGATAAGCCTGCGATTCTTCTTTAAGGCGAGAAGCCGCACCCACTGCACGAGGGATCACATCATTGGCATAGGCCTGCGCTTCATTCTTTGCGCGTTCTCTTTCTTGCCCTGCTTTCAAAACATCGTCAAAAGCGGCCTGAACCTGTTCGGGGGGACGAACGCCGCCTTGTTGTAAATTGATGCCAACGACTTCAATACCCACCTTGTAGCGGTCCAAAATATTCTGCATGAGTGCTCTCACACGAGGCGCAATTTGATCACGTTCTTCAGCAAGTGCTGAGTCCATCTTCATTTTGCCAACCACTTCACGCACGGCCGTTTCAGCCGCTTGAACAACGGCTTCTGTCGGATTTTTGCTTTCAAATAAATAGGCACGGGCATCATTCAATCGGTACTGCACAGCAAATTTTATTTCGACGATGTTTTCATCTTCCGTGAGCATGGCGGATTCGCGAAGGCCGGTGGCTTTGATCACGTTGTCACGGCCAATGTCGACAGATCGAATTTGGGTGACAAAAACCAACTCATGTTTTTGAATTGGATAGGGAAAACGCCAATTAAAACCCGCTCCTACCGTTACCTTGTATTTGCCAAATTGGGTAATGACAGCTTGCTGGCCTTCTTGCACAATGAAGAAGCCGGTGCCCAACCAAATTAGCAAGAGTGCAGTCAACACCACACCAATCCCGAGATTGCGAAAAACGGGAGGCAACCCGTTGTAAGAAGGCCCATTGGGTGGGCCCTTGTGTGGCGGGCCCCCATTTTTCCCACCCAAGAACTGTGAGAGTTTGCGATTTAGATCGCGCCATAGTTCATCCAAATCGGGCGGGCCTGAGGCTGAACTAGGTTTTGGCGATGAAGGGCCTGAGGGACCAGGCTGTTGGGGTTGCTGAGGTTGCTGAGGGGGCTGTGCACCCTCCTGTCCATCTGGCGCTGGCTTCTCGTCGCCACGGCCCCAACGGGGATCGTTCAGGTTGAACATGCCGCGGAGTCGTTGAGGAATCGCTGACCAGTTGATGGCGAGGGGATTGAAGTTCATTCGTTTTTCTAGTGGTTTGATCTGTCTAGCGCCATTGTGCCCAATCAGGAGCCGAATTATGCGAATTCATCCGAATTTTCCCCTGAATTATCAAGGTCAAAGCGGGGGTCTGTGATGGGCGCGTCTTCAGCTGAAATCTTCACTACTTGCTCAGCCAACATTTGACGAAGCAAGGCAACGCCTTGACCTGATTGGGCACTCAAGAAAATTCTAGGCAAAGGGACGCCATCAACCTCGTAGAAATCATGAAGCACTAAGGGTTGTCGATCTTCGGGGATATTGTCAATTTTGTTAAATACCAACCACTGCGGAACCTGCTCTGCACCAATTTCATGAAGTACTCT
>CANJOS010000002.1 GCA_947476015.1 Comamonadaceae bacterium
AAACCGCTTTTTAAATAGGCTTGAGAAAATTGCAGCCTTAACTGTCTTTCTGGCGTGATGCCAATGGCATGGGTGGCAATGTCGCAACGATCTTGTTCTAAAGATTCAAACAACTGAGAAAAATTGCTGTCGACATAGCGCACCTTGACGCCCATTTCGCGCGCCAGTTCTTGCGTGATGGCAATGTCAATGCCACTTAATTCCCGAGTTTTGGGGTTGCGATAAGTAATGCTGTAGTACTCGGGCCAAATACAGGCCCGCAATTCTTTGTTCATGAGCACACGTTCAAGTCGCGTTGTTTCTGCCCATGCCGTTAGACTTAAGAGCCACATCAAGACCCCGCACAAAAGAAGCAAATTGCACTTGCCACAGTCCGGATTTCTTTCTCTTTTCAAACGCAAGAATTGAAAAATATTCATGGATAAGAATTCAATAGTTTTATATTGACTTGAAATTAAACACCAAAAATTTGTAAAAATCGAATTTATTCATTCTTTAGAATTAATTTGTGAGTTTACAGAATCGTGCGACAATCTGCCAGTTGCCGCCTCCAGTTGCCGCAACACCAGCACTTCTGCTGGGGTTTGACCCAGGCACCCGCCTGTGGTTTCCATGCCCACCTGTGAATCCCATCGGTCTTTGACTGGCGGCTGTTCCCAAACAGCCTGACATACCGATGCCATGCGCCTTTTTTGGCGCGACACCATGAAATTTGAAGAATTGAATTTGGCTCCGGCCATTCTGCAAGCCGTGCAAGAGCAAGGCTATGACACCCCCACCCCAGTGCAGGCCCAAGCGATTCCCATCGTCTTGGCAGGCCACGACCTGTTAGCAGGGGCCCAAACTGGCACCGGCAAAACGGCCGCCTTCATGCTACCCATCTTGCACAAGCTGAGTTTGTCAGAGGCCGGCAGGAACAAATTTGGCGGAAAAGCCATTCGTGCCTTGGTTCTTACACCCACACGCGAATTGGCCGCCCAGATTGAGGAATCCGCTAAAGATTACGGGAAATACCTCAGCCTCCAGTCCACCGTTGTCTTTGGCGGCGTTGGCATGAAGCCCCAGGTTGACCGCGTCAAGCGCGGCGTCGATGTTTTGGTGGCCACCCCCGGTCGCTTACTCGACCTGCAAGGCCAAGGCCTACTCGACTTGTCCAGCATTGAAATTTTGGTCTTGGACGAAGCCGATCGCATGCTCGACATGGGCTTTATTCACGACGTGAAAAAAGTTTTAGCTTTGGTACCAAAAGACAAACAGAGTTTGCTTTTCTCCGCCACCTTCAGCGATGAAATTCGCGATCTGGCCGCCACACTTTTGAAGAATCCCCAGAGCATTCAAGTGACGCCCAGCAACACCACGGTGCAGCGCATCTCTCAAGTGATTCACCCTGTGGGTCGCGGCAAGAAAAAAGAAGTGTTGGTGCACATCATCAACCAACACAATTGGAGCCAAGTACTGGTTTTCACGCGCACCAAGTTTGGCGCCAACAATGTGGCTGACTACCTCACCAAAAACGGCATCAAGTCCATGGCGCTGCATGGCAACAAGAGTCAAACAGCTCGCACCCAAGCTTTGGCTGGATTCAAGAGTGGCGATATTCGCGTTTTGGTTGCCACCGACATTGCAGCACGCGGGATCGACATTGAAGACTTGCCACATGTCGTGAATTACGAAATTCCCAATGTGTCTGAAGACTACGTGCACCGCATTGGCCGCACGGGTCGTGCTGGTGCAAGTGGCGAAGCGGTGAGTTTGGTTTGCTTGGACGAAGAAGGTTTCATGATGGAAATCGAGCGCTTTACCAAACAAGAAATTCCAGTCCAAATTTTAGAAGGCTTTGGACCTGAACCGGGCGAGAAGCCAGAGCCTATTGCGATGGGACGTCAAACTTTGTGGGGCGGTGCTGGCCGGCCACCCAGCCGTGATGTGATGCAAGCCGCGGCCAAAGCAGCGCGCTCAGACATGATGCAACGCATTCGCGAAACCAAAGGTGCTGCGGGTGAAGGCGGTGGCGGAGGTCGAGGCGGTCGCTCGGGTGGCAATGGCGGTGGCCAATCTCGCCCTGAAGGTGGCACAGGACGTTCACGCAATGGCCCGCCGCCATCTCGCCGAGGCGGCCCTGCACAAGGTCCACGCACTGATCGTCATGATCGCGGTGAAAGAAGTTTTGAGGGCGCACCATCAGACCGTTTCCAGGAGCGGGGTGATCGTCGAAATGATCGTCCCAATGACAGACCCAACGACCGCAACATGGACAGAGACCATGATCGCGGCCCCGGGGGTGATGAGTTGCCACGTCACATCGACCCCCTCATGACGAATCAATTTGCGCGTCAGGGCGCACCTCGTCGAAACAGTGGTGGTGGCAGTGGCGGTCAACCCGACCCAACCCGTACCAGCATCGACAGCTTGGCTGGCAGTGGCCGCGGTGGTCCTCGCCGTCAAGGTGGTGGAGGATTTGGCGGCGGCAATGGGGGGGGTGGTGGCCGTCGAGGTGGCGGTGGCGGCTACGGCGGCGGCAATGGCGGCGGCCGATCTTTCGGTCGCTGATTAGCAATTGGCCCGACGATGATCGGCAATGGCCCGATCATCAAATTTCATCTCGGAGCTGCGCAGATCACGGTGCTTCGTTACCCTGCCCCGCATCCTTGCGCGCCACATTTTAAAAGACCGCGAACTTAATTCTGCACGCATGATTTTGATCACGCCAGGTTCTGTCACGCCCGTTCTTTCATAAATCGTCTCAAAGGTGGTGCGGTCTTCCCATGCCATTTGAATCACAGCCGATACATCACCAGGGCTGAGGGGAATGGAGTTTTCAAGCGATTTGGGCATGGTGATTGTTAATCCCTGTATTCACAATGGTTTGGCTAGGGAGATTATCCAGCAGGCCTGCAAAGGCCTGCGGCTTGACGCCACAATAGCCCCATGAAAACCACTTTCAAAGGCAACAAGCAATGCCTGCCCAGCAAGCCCTGCACTGTGTGCGGGCGCGACATGACATGGCGCAAGGCTTGGGCCAAAAATTGGGATCAAGTTTTGTACTGTTCTGACGCTTGCAGAAAGAAAAAATCAACAGCCAGTCAAGAAAGCAGCCACCATGGCTAAACCGCTGCGGCATTTGGTTTTGATATTGGGTGACCAATTGAATTTAGACGCCAGTGCCTTGGCTGACTTTGACCCCACACAAGACGCCATTTGGATGGCAGAGGTGAAAGAAGAGTCAACCCATGTCGCATCATCCAAACAGCGCAGCACCTTGTTTCTCAGTGCCATGCGACACTTTGCTGAAACCATCAAAGACAAAGCTTGGCAACTTCATTACATCCACCTTGACGATGCAGACAACGTTGGCACTTTGGCGGGGGAACTCGACAAAACCATTCGAAAAATCAAACCACAACATCTTGTCATGACGGCCCCTGGTGAATGGCGTGTCCTGCAAAATTTGAGAGCGATTGCCAAGAAGAACATCCTGACATTAGAAGTCAGAGATGATACGTATTTCTTTAGCACTGTGCGTGAGTTTGCAGAGCATGCCAAGGGCCGCAAACAGTTGCGCCAAGAATTTTTCTACCGCGAGTTACGGCAAAAAACCGGAATCTTGATGGACGGTAAAAAACCGATGGGGGGTCAATGGAACTTTGACGAAGAAAACCGCGGAAGCTTTGGCAAAGCAGGCCCGGGCTTGTTGCCCCCACCCATGCGATTTGAACCTGACACCATCACCCAAGACGTGATGCGCATGGTCAACGCCCAACTTAATTTAAACCCTGGTTCCTTGACCAGTTTTGGCTGGCCCGTCACGCGCACACAAGCTCTTGAGGCGCTCCATGGTTTCGTTCAGCACAGGCTGCCCTCCTTTGGCTTGTACCAAGATGCCATGTGGGAAGGTGAGGTTTGGCTTTACCACTCACACATTGCGAGCGCATTGAATTTGAAACTGCTCAGTCCCATAGAAGTGGTGAATTCAGCAGAAAAAGCCTATCAACAAGGCCATGCACCGCTGCCTGCGGTAGAAGGCTTCATTCGTCAAATCTTAGGATGGCGAGAATACGTGCGCGGCATCTACTGGACACAAATGCCTGAGTATCTGGAACGCAATGAAATGCTGGCAACTGCGCACCTGCCAGAGTTTTACTGGACGGGTGACACAGACATGGCCTGCTTGCGAGACGCCATCACACAAACGCTCAAGCATGGCTATGCCCACCACATTCAGAGGCTCATGGTCACAGGACTTTATGCATTGCTCTTGGGTGTTGCACCGAAAGAAGTCCACCAATGGTATTTGGCGGTCTATGTTGACGCCGTGGAGTGGGTTGAGCTTCCCAATACCTTGGGCATGAGTCAGTTTGCAGATGGCGGCGTGATGGCCAGCAAACCCTATGTGGCCAGCGGTAAATACATCGATCGAATGAGCAACCATTGCAAAGGCTGTCGCTTTAATCCGGCATTGGCCATCGGCGAGAATGCTTGTCCATTCACAACCCTTTATTGGGATTACCTGAACCGACACGTCGATGCATTGGCCAAGAATCCGCGCATGCTCCTTCAAATCAAAAATTTAAATCGACTTTCCATTGACGAGCGAAACGCCATTGCTGCACAAGCTCTAACCTACAGGCCTCTTTGAGTCATGACCTACTTTTACGAACCCCGCCTTGGACATCAACTTCCACACGATCCATTCAATGCCATTGTGGGCCCGCGCCCTATTGGTTGGATCTCCTCCCAAAGCGCTGAAGGCATCTTGAATTTAGCACCCTACAGTTTCTTCAATGCCTTCAATTACGTGCCACCCCTGATTGGTTTTTCGAGCATCGGGCGCAAAGATTCACTCAACAACATTGAGGCGACAGGAGAATTTGTATGGAATTTGGTCACGCGTCCGCAAGTTGATGCCATGAATCAGACTTGCAAGGCCGTTCCACCAGAAGTGAATGAATTTGAAATTTCAGGGCTTTCAACGGCCCCTTCTCGCTTGATCAACGTACCACGTGTTGCAGAAAGTCCTGTTAACTTTGAATGCCGCTGCACCCAAATTTTGCAGATGAAAAATCTTCAAGGCGAAGCGCTTGACACATGGATGATTTTTGGTGAGGTGATTGGCATTCACATTGATGAAAAACTCATCAGCACGGGTGTTTATGACACCGCCAATGCGCAACATGTAGTTCGAGGTGGCGGGCCTGCAGACTACTTCTCTATCGGTCCAGAACAGTTATTTCAAATATTTCGACCCAAATAAGCCAGCGCTTGGAAGGAATTAATCTTTCAAAAATAAGGTTTGCAATGGCTCATTGCCGATCTGCCGACTCCAATGGCCATGGACTTTGGCATCAAAAGTAGCCCCTTCTGGCAAGGTATCTGCAGAATAAAAATGCTGCCCTGCACAAAACACTCGGGAAGAGCCATCTTGCAAACCTATTTCCATTTGGCCAGCCAAAATAAAGACCCACTGCGGCTTTCCCGTGGTGTGAAATTGACTTCTGAAACCCACGGGGCTGTAACGAAGTTGGTAAGCTTCTGCTGAGAAAATTTCTGTGAGTTGACTTTGTGGGTGACCCTGTCCCATTGGCAATGTTTCTTCTTTGAATCGGGCCTTGCCGTCGGTATCGGTGAACAACACTACTTTGGTGAAATTTGTCATGCTGAAATCAATCCATTAAATTGAAGAGGTATGAAGGCAGGAAGGGGATGAGGTTCAAGGGGCTTTGATGGGTTTGGCGGGCCCCGAAAGGCTGGGCAATTTTCGGCGTGAAGTTAAGACATGTTCGATGTCTTGGTGCGCGCCTTCAATGAGCACCCGAATGGCTTTCTCAGCCTTGTCTGGATTTTGAGCAATCACCGCGTCTAGCACCGCTTTGTGCAAAGGCAAAGCAGCCTTTGGCGCATCTTTTCGGGCGGTTGAAATTTCAAAACTGGTTCGAAGCAAAGCCCCCAATGCCTTGCACATTTGCACCATCATGCGGTTGTGTGAAGCCAACAACATACCCGTGTGAAAGTGCAAGTCATGGGTGACGTAATCGCCACCTTCTTCGATTGCCTTTTTCATGCCCAGATAGGCCGAAGAGAGCCCCTCTATGTCCGCTGGTGTGGCGCGTTCGGCAGCCAATCGAACGGCAGCAGGCTCCACAACTCGGCGGAGTTCTTGAAGGTCGCGCAAAAATTCTGCCGTCAGTCCTGCCTTGGCTTGCCACGCAATGACATCGGGGTCAAACCAATTCCACTGTTCCTCAGCCAAAACCTTGGTCCCCACTTTGGGCCCCGTAAAAATCAATCCTTTCGCCACCAGCGATTTAACAGATTCACGAATCACGGTTCGACTGACGCCCAACTGTTCGCAAAGCACCGGTTCTGGCGGCAAACTTGACCCTACTGGGTAGCGGCCGCCCACAATGGCCTCTCCGAAATAATCAACGGTATTGCCGTGAACGTTTTTAATCATTCAACATCAGCCTTGATTGCAAGTTGAATCACTTCGCGTTCGCCGGCTTAAGCGCGAAACTCAGGCACCGGTGTTTTCACAGGCTGACCTGCCATGTGCGCATCCAAGTTGGCCAATGCCAGGGCAGACATGGCTTTCCTCGTTTCAACCGTGCCACTCGCAATGTGCGGGGTGAGTACCACATTGTCGAGTTTTCGCAACTCAGCAGGCACATTGGGCTCATCAAGGAAAACATCCAGGCCCGCGCCCGCAATCATTTTCTTTTGCAAGGCCTCAATCAATGCCACTTGATCGACCACCGAGCCGCGGGCGACATTGACCAAAAATCCTTGGGGTCCAAGCGCTTTCAACACGTCGGCATTGATCAAATTTTTAGTAGCAGCACCCCCTGGTGTAATGGCCACCAGGAAGTCGACTTCTGTCGCCAATGCCACAAGGCTAGCGACATATTTGTAGGGCACATCGTTGCGTGGGTTGCGGCTGTTGTAGGAAATATCCATATCAAAGGCAGCAGCACGTTTGGCAATGGCTTGTCCGATGCGGCCCATGCCCACAATGCCCAGCTTGGCTCCTGTGAGTTTGCGCGTGAGTTGAAAAGGGCCATCCAACCAATCGGCATTTCTCGTAAATCGATCGGCTTGTGGAATTTTTCGTGCAACCGCCAACAACAAGCCCAAGGCCAAATCGGCGACGTCATCGTTCAGCACATCAGGCGTGTGAGTGACCATGATGCCGCGTTTTTTGGCAGCCGCCACATCCACACCATCGTATCCCACGCCACACACAGAAATTATTTCTAAGGCGGGAAACAGCGCCATGTAACCCGCATCAATTTTGGACTCGCCACCGCCGACCAAAGCACGAACACGGCCAAACACTTGGAGATCGCGAATGTGATCGCGCTCATGAACGACATACCGCTCTTGTAAGCCCGTGGTTAAGAACGGAGGAATGCGGGAGGTGACAACTATTTCAGGATGGTGAATGCTCATGATGAAAGACTCCGAGTCACAAATGACGACGCCCTTGCACGAAGGCGACAGGATTGAGGGTTTGCACGAGTGCTGATGTTTGCAAAAAGCGACTCAATTACCTTATCATCATACGATAATATCGACAGCTTCCACCCCACTCTTTCTGAACTTTCAAGAAAATCACCATGACACAAAGCCCTAAGAAAAAACCTGAAGAACTGCGCAGCCAACAGTGGTTTGGCCGTCAAGACCGTGATGGCTTCGCTTACCGCAGTTGGGTCAAGGGCAAAGGGGTGCCGCACGACCAATTCGATGGCCGCCCTGTCATTGGCATCTGCAACACCTTCAGCGAACTCACACCTTGCAATTCTCACTTTCGCACCTTGGCTGAGCAAGTCAAAATTGGGGTCTATGAGGCTGGTGGATTTCCACTTGAATTTCCAGTGATGTCTTTGGGTGAAACGCTGCTGCGGCCCACCGCCATGCTTTATCGCAACCTCGCTTCCATGGATGTCGAGGAAAGCATTCGCGGCAATCCTATCGATGGGGTTGTGCTCTTAATGGGCTGCGATAAAACCACACCCTCCCTGCTCATGGGTGCTTCCAGCGTTGACTTGCCCACCATTGGCGTCTCAGGTGGCCCCATGTTGAACGGCAAATGGCGCGGCCAGGAACTGGGCTCTGGCACAGGTGTCTGGAGCATGAGCGAACAAGTGCGCGCAGGCAAGCTCAAACTGCAAGATTTCTTTGAAGCCGAAAGCTGCATGCACCGCAGCCACGGTCACTGCATGACCATGGGCACAGCCAGTACCATGGCCAGCATGGTGGAGGCCTTGGGCATTGGCTTGCCTGGTAATGCAGCCTACCCCGCTGTCGATGGCCGACGCAATGTACTGGCCCGGGAATCAGGCCGACGCATCGTGGACATGGTCCACAGAGATGTGAAAATTTCTCAAATTCTCACGCGCGAAGCCTTTGAAAATGCCATTTGTACATTGGCAGCCATCGGCGGCTCTACCAATGCAGTGATTCACCTTGTGGCCATTGCTCGCCGTTTGAACATCCAACTCACCATCGATGACTTTGAAAAATTGGGCAGTGACATGCCGAATATTTTGAACTTGCAGCCTTCTGGTGATCACCTCATGGAAGACTTCTGTTACGCAGGTGGCTTGCCCGCAGTGATGAAAGAAATTCAAAAATTTCTGCACAAAGATATTTTGACTGTCAGCGGCAAGTCTGTGGCCGAAAACGTCGCCGACGCTGAAAACTATGATCCTCGCGTCATCAAAACAGTGGCTGCACCTTTCAAAGAAAAAGCCGGTATTGCCATCTTACGCGGCAACTTGGCACCTCGCGGTGCCGTGATCAAACCGAGCGCAGCCACACCTGCGCTCATGGTTCACACCGGCCGTGCTGTTGTCTTTGAAGACAGCGACGATTTCCACAAACGCATCGACGACGAGTCTTTGGACGTTGATGAAAATTGCATCTTGGTTTTGAAAAACTGCGGCCCCAAAGGCTATCCCGGCATGGCCGAAGTCGGCAACATGCCCCTTCCCCCCAAGGTCTTGCGAAAGGGTATTACCGACATGGTTCGCATCAGCGATGCGCGCATGAGTGGTACAGCCTACGGCACGGTGGTGTTACACACCACACCAGAAGCGGCAGACGGCGGGCCTTTGGCCGTCGTTCAAAATGGCGACATGATTGAACTCAATGTGCCTGAGCGCAGAATGCAACTGCTGATCAGTGACGAAGAATTGAAAGCCCGATTGGCCAAATGGGTTCGCCCCGAACCTCCTTTGAAATCGGGTTACTGGAAACTCTATGTAGACACTGTTTTGCAAGCGGACGACGGTTGCGACCTCGACTTCCTAGTGGGCAAACGTGGCGCCTTCGTACCCAAAGACAACCACTGATCGAAGTACCTTTACATTAAGAAAGCATTCATCATGAAATTACTTGTCACTGGTGGCGCAGGTTTTTTAGGCGCGCGTTTAGCGCGGGAGATTCTGAGAAAAGGTGAACTTGATGGCAAAAAAGTCACTGAGTTGCACATTGCCGATTTGTTTCCAGCGCCGGCCGATCTGTTGGCCGATCCTCGTGTGACAGGCCACGCAGGGCCCATGCTTGAGCAAGGCCCGTTATTTGAAAGCGGGTTTGATGGTGCGTTTCATTTGGCATCTGCCGTATCGGGCGAATGTGAGCAAGACTTTGATTTAGGCATGCGCTCTAACTTAGACAGCACACGTTTGTTACTGGAAGGTTTGCGCAAAGCTGGCAATGTACCGCGCATGGTATTTGCAAGCTCTGTGGCAGTCTTCGGTCCCGACCCCAGCAACCCTATGCCCGATATCGTGTCCGACAATACCCTGCCCTCGCCCCAAACGTCTTACGGCACTCACAAACTGATGCTGGAGTATCTGCTGGCTGACTTCACTCGCAAAGGCTATGTTGATGGCCGTGCAGCTCGCTTGATGACAGTCACTGTGCGCCCTGGCAAGCCGAATGGTGCGGCTTCGTCCTTCTTCAGCGGCATTATTCGGGAGCCTTTGGCAGGGATGGAATCCATTTGCCCTGTCGACGAAAATGTTTCGCACGCCGTGTCTTCACCCAGCAACACCATCAGGTGCTTGCTTGCGGTGTTTGAAGCCAGTCGCGAAGCCATGAAGGGTCGATTGGCTTTGAATTTACCCGGTCTCAACGTCACGGTCAAAGAAATGTTACAGGCCTTAGAAGAAGTAGCCGGTCCAGCGGTGCGTCAGCATGTGAAGTTTGTTCGCAACGAACAAATTGCAGGCATTGTGGCCAACTGGGCCAAAGGAGGCTCAGCGCAGCGTGCAGCAGCTTTGGGTTTAAAAGCAGATGCTTCCTTCAAAGAAATTATTCAGCAATACATTGAAGATTGCAAACTGCCTTATTACCCATCGCATGCGCTGGATGGCTTGAAAAAATAAGCATGCAACGCAAACTGTTGGCCGTTGATTGGGGCACTTCGTCTTTGCGAGGTGCGCTCATGAGCAGCGACGGCATGATTCAAGAGAAACGCGCCTTTCCACAAGGCATTTTGCAAGTTGCGCATGGGCAGTTTCAACATGTTTTTGAACAGCGTTTTGGCGATTGGATGACAGCCGAAACACTGTGCCTCATTTCCGGCATGGCAGGCAGTCGCCAGGGATGGCGCGAGGCTCCCTATTGCCCTGCTCCTTGCGGTTTTGAAGACATCAGCCACCACCTTCAGTGGATCGAAAAAGAACGGATTGGTCTTGTGCCGGGCCTTTCGACCTTCAATGACAACACACCCGATGTGATGCGCGGTGAAGAAATTCAAATATTTGGCGCTTTGAACTCGCTGCAAACAGGAACTGCGCAATTTGTTTTACCTGGCACCCACAGCAAATGGGCACAAGTGTCAGGCAGCAAAATTACAGCCTTCAAAACATTCATGACGGGTGAGTTTTACGCACTGCTCAGTCAGCATTCCATTTTGGCCAAAACATGCCTGCCAGATGCACCCTGGAAAAAAGAAATTTTTTTAGACGGCATCATACAAAGTCAAAAGTCTGGTGGCCTGCTGCACCACGCATTCTCAGCCAGAAGTTTGGCCCTGTTTGAAAAACTCAATCCTGCACAATCCAGCAGTTACATCTCTGGTTTGCTGATAGGGGAGGAAATCAAATCCGCCGCATCAGGTCCAACCAATTCGAATGCACCTCTGTTTATTTTGGGCAACAGCCAACTCACCCAGCGGTATGCCTGTGCACTGGAAGCCTTTGGCATGACTGCCCAGACTCTGACAGACGAAATCACCTGGACGGGCTTGTGGGCTTTGGCCAGCCATTTGTATCCCTCAGATTTCAAGTTAAGCTAAACCACATGACACCCCTGCTTGCCAAATTTCAATTGCACATGGACAGCATGCCTTTGGTGGCCATCTTGCGTGGTTTGCATCCTGAGCAAGCACTGCCAATGGGCGAAGCCATTTTGAATGCGGGTTTTCACATTTTGGAAGTGCCACTCAATTCACCCGAACCGCTTCGAAGTATTCAAATTTTATCAACGACCTTTCCCAATGCGCTGGTGGGCGCAGGCACTGTGACCACAGCACAACAAGTGAGAGACATCAAAGCCGCTGGGGGCCAACTCATCATTTCTCCGCATCTTGATGACAACGTGGTTTGCGAAGCTGTCAACCTAGGTTTGATCTCAATGCCTGGGGTGGCGACACCCTCAGAAGCATTTCGAGCCATCGCGCTGGGCGCCAATGGCCTCAAGTTGTTTCCCGCTGAAATGATCAGTCCTGCTGTGGTCAAGTCAATGCGGGCTGTTTTACCTGGTGCCATCAGGCTCATTCCAGTGGGTGGCATTGGTCTTCACAACATGGCCGACTACCGCAAGAGCGGCGTCTCTGGGTTTGGCATAGGTTCTGCGCTTTTTTCACCTGGTAAATCTGTTCAGGCTGTGGGTGAGGCTGCCGCCAATTTTGTCAATGCCTGGCGACATTCTGAAAATACTTGACGCAGTATTGATCAAATCAAACTAAATACTTTCTATGAGACTTCTACACACCATGCTTCGCGTTGGCAACCTTCAACGCTCCATTGATTTTTATACCAACGTGATGGGCATGCAACTGCTCAGAACGACAGAAAATCCTGAATACAAATATTCATTGGCATTTGTGGGCTACGGTGGCAACCCTGACCATGCTGAACTTGAACTTACCTACAACTGGGGCGTCGAGAGTTATGACATGGGCACGGCTTATGGTCATCTGGCCATTGCCGTGACAGATGCTTATGCGGCTTGTGAAAAAATTCGCAACGCCGGCGGCAAGGTGACACGTGAAGCGGGTCCCGTCAAAGGAGGGACCAGCGTGATCGCATTCATCACCGACCCCGATGGCTACAAAGTGGAACTGATTCAGCGCAACTTCAACTGACAGGCCTCACGGGCCAATTTTTCAATGCGCTCCCAGTCCCCTTGTGCAAGCGCATCGGCTGGCACCAGCCATGAACCGCCCACGCAAGCCACGTTCGACAAACTCAAAAACTCTAATGCGTTTTGTGGTGTGACACCGCCGGTTGGACAAAATTGGACATCAAAGAAGGGGCCACCCCAAGCTTTTAGCATGGCCGGGCCACCCGCTTGAATGGCAGGGAAAAATTTCAGATCGGTATAGCCGTCTTCTTGCGCCATCATGATTTCGCTGCCAGTCGCAACGCCAGGCAACAAGGATATCCCTTGATCACGACACGCTTGGCCCAATGAAAATGTGTAGCCAGGACTGACCGCAAATTTGGCACCCGCACTGGCAGCCGCTTTGACATCGGCAGCACTGCGAACGGTACCCGCACCCACCACCGCATGGGGTACTTGTTTGGCAATGGCCTCCATGCAAGCCAGTGCTTGTGGTGTGCGCAAAGTGACTTCCAACATGCGAATACCGCCCGCAAGCAAAGCACGCGCCATGGGCACAGCATGAGCGACATCATCTAACACGATAACGGGAATGACGGGGGCGTCTTGCATCACTTGCAAAGCAGTGAATGCGAGTTCCTTCGGAGAGTTCAAAGCCATGTGCAGGCTCCTTCTTCAGCTTGAAGCGCATGCTTGCGCAAATTGGTAAACAATTCTCGTCCCATGCCGCGACTGTTGGCCGCTTGCAGTTCAGTGGGCATCGCAGCGGGAGTTCGGCCCTTCCAAGTTTCGGGATCGACCAAAACTTGCAAGGTGCCGGCAACCGCATCCAAGCGAATCACATCGCCATCCAACACCCGCGCTAACGGACCACCAGACGCCGCTTCTGGCGAAACGTGAATGGCTGCAGGCACTTTTCCCGATGCGCCGCTCATGCGGCCATCCGTGACCAAAGCCACTTTAAATCCTTGACCTTGCAGCACCGCCATGGGTGGCGTGAGTTTGTGTAACTCGGGCATACCGTTGGCTTGGGGGCCCTGCCAACGCACCACACAGACCACATCCTTGTTGAGGATGCCAGCATTGAAAGCCGTCAACAATTCATCTTGCGAATTGAAGACTTGAGCAGGTGCTTCAATCACATGGTAGGTTGCTGGAACCGCAGAGACCTTGATCACGCTGCGGCCTAGATTACCTTGCAGCAACCGCAAGCCCCCTGTGAAACTGAAGGGGGAAGCAGTAGGACGAACAACAGTTTCGTCTTTGGAGGCACCCACGTCTTTCCACGCCAGTTGACCCTTGACACTCATGGGCTTTTTCGTGAACTCACGAATGCCACCTGGGCGCACCGTCAGCACATCCGCGTGCATGAAGCCGGCATCCAACAATTCGCGAATAACATACCCAGGGCCGCCTGCGGCTTGGAATTGATTCACATCAGCGTTGCCGTTGGGATAGACACGCGTCAACAATGGCACCACCTCAGACAAAGCAGAAAAATCGTCCCAATCAATGATCAATCCTGCTGCACGCGCCACAGCCACCCAATGAATCAAGTGGTTGGTCGAGCCCCCAGTGGCCAACAGGGCCACCATGGCATTGACGATGCAGCGTTCGTCTACCAATTGACCGATGGGCGTGAAATTTTTGGCTTTTACCAATTGCAAAACAGTTCGAACTGATTCGCGTGTGAGTTCATTGCGCAAGCCTTCACCTGGATTCACAAAGGCCGTGCCAGGCACATGCAAGCCCATGGCCTCCAACAACATTTGATTGCTGTTGGCTGTACCATAAAACGTACAAGTTCCCTCGCCATGATAGGCCGCTGATTCGGCATTTAAAAGCGCTTCGCGTCCCACCAAGCCCTGCGCCGCCAGTTCGCGCACCTTGGATTTTTCATGGTTAGACAACCCACTGGTCATCGGACCTGCGGGCACAAACACTGTGGGCAAATGACCAAATTTCAATGCACCAATCAAAAGACCCGGCACAATTTTGTCGCACACACCCAGCAAGAGTGCAGCATCAAACACATCGTGACTCAAAGAGACGGCCGTCGACATGGCAATCACATCGCGGCTGAACAAGCTGAGTTCCATGCCCGCTGTGCCTTGCGTCACGCCGTCGCACATGGCGGGCACACCCCCTGCCACTTGTGCTGTGGCGCCCCACTTGCGCGCTTCATCTTTCACCACATCGGGATAGTGCTGAAACGGCGCATGAGCAGACAACAAATCGTTGTAGGCAGTGACCATGCCAATGTTGGGGCTGCGCTCAAGCGCATTGACCACAGGGATTGCAGCCAGACCCGAAGCTCGAGACTTGTCGGCCGAAGGCATGGCTGCAAAAGCGTGGGCCACGTTCGCACAGCCTAAACGATCGGCGCCTGGTTTGCGTGCAGCGGCTTCTTCCACTTGCTGGAGATAGGCTTCTCGAGTGGCTTGGCTGCGCTGTGCAATGCGGGCAGTCACTTGGGCAACGGTGGCATTCAGGGTCATAAAAGCAAGGGCATTCAGGTTGAGGCAAGCTTGTAATTTAGTTACATAACACATGGTAACTCGACAACACCTGCTTTTGTGGGTGCAAAGTTACAAACAGGTTACGAATTTCTGAAGGAAAACCAAATCCATTGCTAGGTTTTCCCTCAAAATAAGCACATTGCCCCAATTTAATGTCCTTGATTTCATCTTCCTTAACCCCTTCAAACAGGTCAGATCAATCTCCAAGCGCCCCCACGCGTGATGCGCTCTTGTCCAACTGGCCGACCACCCAAGATCTCTGGGTCTTTGGGTATGCCTCACTCATTTGGCGCCCAGAATTTGAAGTTTTAGAAAGTCACATCACCCGCGTTCAAGGCTGGCATCGCGCACTCAAAATGTGGAGCAGTGTGAACCGCGGCACACCTGAATGCCCCGGACTGGTATTTGCATTGTTATCAGGTGGCAGTTGCCAAGGCATGGTATTCCGAACACCTTCACGTCAAATTAAGGAAACTGTCGAGAGGCTGTGGTTCAGAGAAATGCCCAACAGTGTCTATGTTCCTCGCTGGTTGCAATGCCCTACGCCCAATGGTCCTGTCAACGCTTTGGCCTTTACTTTGCCTCGCAACAGCCCCAATTACACAGGCGACCTGTCCCCTGCAAAATATCGACAAATCTTTCAAAGCGCAAAAGGACGTTACGGCACTACTTTAGACTACGCACTTGAAACACTGAACAGCTTGAAACAACACGGCATTCATGACAAAGCACTGGCAGCATTGCTTGAACATGCCAAGGACTGCACATGAACATTGCCGATTTGCGCAAGAGCTACGAAAAAGCGGAACTGAGTGAGAACGCCTCAGAGGCCAATCCCTTGAAACAATTTGATCGGTGGCTGAATGAAGCCATTCAATCCGAGGTCCCCGAGCCCAATGCCATGACCGTGGCCACCGTGGCCAGCAACTTGCGGCCTAGCACCCGCGTGGTTTTGATCAAAGGCTACGACGAGCGTGGCATTGTTTGGTACACCAACTATGACAGCCGCAAAGGGCAAGAGTTGAGCGGCAATCCCTTTGCCGCTTTGCAATTTCATTGGGTTGAGTTAGAGCGTGTGGTTCGCATTGAAGGGCGCATGGAAAAAGTGAGCGAAGAGGAAAGTGATGCGTATTTTCACACTCGCCCACTGGATTCTCGAATCGGCGCATGGGCTTCTCCCCAAAGTCAAGTCATTGAAGGGCGAGCAGTCTTGATCACCCAAGCTGCCAAATATGCTGCCAAATTTCTGCTCAATCCACCCCGGCCTCCGCACTGGGGAGGCTATCGGTTGGTGCCCGATGAATGGCAGTTTTGGCAAGGCCGTCAAAGCCGTCTGCATGATCGATTGCGCTACCGCTTAAACAATGACCATTGGACTCGGGAACGCTTAGCCCCTTGAACCACTGGCAATCAATTCAGCCTCTGTGAATCAGGGCGGCAGCAAAGGCAACAAGGCCATGAACAATGTCACGCTGACCAAAGCAAAGACCGTTGAAGCAGCCACAGCGGATGTGACCAAATCTTCTTCTTTTTGATACCGTTGCGAAAATAAGAAAACATTGGCACCAATGGGCAATGCCGATGCGACGACCATGACTGCCAGGTGCAAACCGCGCATGCCCATCGCATACCCCACTGCCGCCATCAATACGGGATGTAAAAACGTTTTAACAAGCGACAATTTGAAGGCCTCTTTGATATTGCCTGAGATGCTTGATTGTGACAAGGTAATGCCCACCAACACCAATGCAACAGGCCCCAACGCAGCGCCTAAAAGCTGCAAGGGCTTATCGACAATGGGGTGCAAACCAAGACCTGTTTGGGCATAGAGCAAACCCACCAAGATTGGCAGAGGCGCCGGATGAAATATGGCGTTTTTAATGGCCATGCCGACCGTGGCGAGCATGTGCCTGGACTGCCCAGTTTCAGCCGCTTGTTCATGCGCTATCTGCAACTCCAAGATGAGCGTTGCCAAGGTCAGAAGCACCAATGAATGAAGAGAAATCAAAGTAAACAACAAAACCAAGCCAGATTCACCATAGGCAAGTCCAATGAGGGGGACGCCAATCATCACAGTGTTGCCGTAAATACCGGCCAAGGCCAATACAGATGCCCGTGAATCGCGACCATAGGCCATGAGCATCACCAAGAAAAGACCACCCGTTACCAAAAAATATTGGAGTACGGGTAGAACTTCCAATTCCTCGAGGTGAACGGCACTCATGGTTCTGAACAGCAAAGCAGGCGTGAGAACCAGGAACACCAAATTGGACAAATCTCGAACAGCTTCTTGGCGAACCAGTTTGAACCGTCCAGAAAAAAAGCCGATCAAAATCAGCAAAACCACAGGGAGCATCGAAGACAAGACGGGGTGATCAAAATTCATGATGCCTTGATTATCAGGGCATCATGACAAGCACACCGTGGGTGCTTGAATTAGAAGGATGCAAGCACACCCAATTTCACACTTCGACCAGGCAATGGCGCCTTGCCTGGTGCTGTGGAAGTCAAAATAGACGTCGCACTGTAAGCCCACTGGTTGCTTAAATTGTCCAGCCTTGCAAACCAATTCAGCGCACCGCCAGACACTTTCTGCTTGTACGCCAGATGTGCATGCCAAAGGGTGAATGTCGGCGTAGCTTGGGCACCCTCGGGGACACGATTTTGGGCAGCATGCCAATCAAAACCTAGATGAGAGTTCCAGGGCCCCGAAGCATGAACCAAGCTTGCGCCAAGTCGCAGGGGTGCTATTCGAGGCAAGGCCTCGTCAGTGCTAAGATTTTGAGCACGCACTGCATCAGCCCGCCAAGTCAGGTCCAAGGTGCCAGCAGACTGCAACAGGCGCCACTGGCCCGAAGCTTCGAAGCCTGAAAACTTGGCGCGCACGCCCTCATAAACCTGAACTGGCAGTGCATCTATTTCATCCGCGGTTCCTAGCAACCCAATAAAGTTGGCAAACCGACTTTGAAATGCTGTCAACTTCAATTGATGCGCACCTTGTTGCCACTGCGCAGTCACATCCGTGCTGTTGGCCTTTTCTAAGCCAAGCCCAGGCTGACCTTTTTCCCAAGCCGCCGTTGCAACGTGCGGGCCATTGGCGAACAACTCGTAATCTTTGGGCGCTCTTTCAGTTCGTGAGACGTTGGCGCCGAAGCGCCATTGGGGAAGCCCCTGCCAAGAAGAAGACAAGGCATAGCTTTGGGGTGAAAATTTGCGAGTTCCCAAAACAAAACGGTCGACACTGGAATCTGGATTGCCCAGAGACTGGACCGAAACCTGCTCACGGCGCACACCGACATTGAAACTGGCCTTGCCCACTGAATATTCTTCAATGGCAAACAGAGCTTGCATTCGAGTGTGACTGAAAGGCGCAAAAGCCTCAGCACCATCTGCCGAAAACCGCCCTTGTTCAGTCTGCCAACCCCATACGCCTTCCCAGGCTCCGACACCTGGTGCCCATGGCTTGTGTTTGAGTTGAATCCGACCGTCATGTCCTTTGTTGGCAAAGACAGTCCCTGTTTCAAGGCCTTCAAATTCCGTGTGCCGGTAACGAGTTTGACTGGCTTGCCATTCAACACTTTGCAACAATCCGTTGCTTGGCCGCCATGCACCCTCCAAGGCTGCACGTTCTGATTTCATGCCAATGGTGACATCGTCTTCAGCCACCGTGCCGTAATGACTTTGATAGGTTTGCAGAGCAAAGCCGACGAAGCCTTGATCGAAAAACAAACTCCCTCCAAAGGCGCCACCACTGGCATCATTGGCAGAGTTACAAATTCGTTTCGCCAACACGGGTGAGCCTGGTTTGGAACAGGACAAGGCCTTTGGCACTTTGACATCTTGAGAGTTGCGGTCAAAGACATCTGCGTGGAAGACCCAAGAACCAAATCCGGCCTCCAGCAACGCACCTCGAGCGACTTCCTGATTGCCTGAAGCGCCTTGCAGTTGAAACTTGCCCAAAACACCTTCCATCGGTTTTCGAGGGATGCGATTGTCGATGACATTGACCACACCGCCCATGGCACTGCCCCCATATTGCAATGCGGCAGGCCCTCTCAAAACCTCAATGCGTTCAGTTGATAAAACGTCCAAGGGTACCGCATGGTCAAAACTGAGAGAAGAGACATCCGAGCTCGCGCCGCTGTTGCTCAGAACTCTGATCCGATCACCCTCCATACCTCGAACAATGGGGCGGCTCGCATTAGGACCAAAGTAAGTACTGCTGACACCAGGCAGATTATTGAGTGTCTCACCCAAGGTGCTCTGCCCTTTTTGCGTCAATTCCATGCCAGACAAACTGATGACATTGTTTTGATTTTGCGTCTTGGACAGTGGGTTACCCGTAATGATCACTTCGGACACCGCTTGAGCCTGTGCAGAAGGTGAAATGTACAACTGTGCCATGCACAGCAAGACCACTGTTGGCAGTTTTTTTTGAAACATAAAAATCCTTTGAAAACATGAAACACCACCCCCTCAAAAGAGAGCAGGAAAAAGAGTCAGGTTTAAAGGAAATCAGGGGGGGCGCGTGCAGCAAAATAAAGAAAGGGGCTTGGCGTTCCTTGCTCAATGAAATACCAAAGAGTGTGTGAAACCGGACGTAAAGCGTCCAACAAGGGCACACTGGTCTGAAGCGCTTCACCAGCGCCCAGGTGATCAAGTGTCTGACAAACCAATGAGCCTTTTTCATGCCCATCGAAAAGCGCAGCTTCAGTGTTTGGGCTGGCATTGAGTGCGTGAATCGTCTTGTGAATTTGCCCCCAAGCAGGTGCTATCAAAACTGCACTAACCAGCAGCGCTTGAAACAATCGAACACTGCGGTGGTGAAAATTCACTTCGCTTTAACCCATTCAGTGAACGTTTTTTTGAATTTCCAAACCTTGGGGGCTGCCACAGCCAAACAATACCCCTGCGTGGGATTTCGTTCAAAGAAATCTTGGTGGTATCCCTCCGCAGCGCTGTAGTTTTGCAAAGGCAGAACCTCAGTTACCACCGCAGAATCAAAAACAGACTCGGCTTCAATTTCTGCAATCACCGCTTGCGCTATTTGCGCCTGTTCAGGCTGTGTGACATAAATGCCGCTTCTGTATTGGGTACCGCTGTCATTTCCCTGTCGGTTCAATGTGGTGGGATCGTGAATGACAAAAAATATTTCCAACAAAACGCGAAGGCTAATGACCTGTGGGTCGAAAGTCAGCTTGACCACTTCGTTGTGACCCGTTTGCCCCGAACAAACTTGCTCATAGGTGGGGTTCAAGGTTTGGCCGTTGGAATAGCCCGATTCCACATCGATCAAGCCCTTGACTTGAACAAAAACTGCTTCAGTGCACCAAAAGCACCCGCCGCCAAGAACAATTGTTTCTGATTGAGAAGGATTTGTCATGGCTTTATTCTCGTCCAATTTAAGTTAGTGCGCCTTAAAGCCCCTCACAAAGAAGGTTCATGTAAGCAGGTAGCCCTAGGCATAATTGTTCTATCAATAGAACAAAGTCATGGGACATTCAAGCTGGCTATAAAATAAGTGGATTCTCTACACAATGGCAAAAAAATCATGAAGCCCTCCTTTCAATGGAATGACCCCTTTCACCTGAATTCTCAATTGAGCGAAGACGAGCGCGCCATCGTGGATGCGGCTCATGATTTCTGCCAAGAAAAATTGCAGACTCGCGTACTGATGGCAGCTCGCCATGAAAAATTCGACCGTGAAATCATGAACGAGTTTGGCAGCATGGGCTTCTTGGGCTCCACCATTGAGGGTTATGGTTGCGCGGGCTTGAACTATGTGAGCTATGGCTTGGTGGCTCGAGAAGTAGAGCGCGTTGACAGCGGCTACCGGAGCGCCATGAGCGTGCAAAGCTCCTTGGTGATGCACCCTATCAACGAATATGGCTCAGACGCCCAACGTCAAAAATACTTGCCTAAATTGGCCACCGGTGAATGGGTGGGTTGCTTTGGCTTGACTGAACCCAATCATGGCTCTGACCCTGCGGGCATGATCACCCGCGCCAAACCGGTGGATGGCGGCTTCATCATGAAAGGCGCCAAGATGTGGATCACCAACTCGCCCATTGCCGATGTGTTTGTGGTCTGGGCCAAGTTAGAAGGCGAAGGCGATGGTCAATCGGCCATTCACGGCTTCATTCTTGAAAAAGGCATGAAGGGCCTGACAGCCCCCAAGATTGAAGGCAAGATGAGCTTGCGCGCCAGCATCACGGGCGAAATCGTCATGGACGATGTGTTTGTCCCTCAAGAAAACATGCTGCCCAACGTGTCCGGCTTAAAAGGCCCGTTTGGTTGTTTGAACAAAGCCCGTTACGGTATTGCTTGGGGTGCACTGGGCGCTGCCGAAGACTGTTGGCACCGTGCGCGCCAGTACACGCTAGACCGCGTTCAGTTTGGACGCCCCTTGGCGCAGAACCAATTGATTCAGAAGAAATTGGCCGACATGCAAACAGAGATTGCTTTGGGTCTGCAAGGCTGCCTGCGCGTAGGCAGACTGATGGACGAAGGTCAAGCTGCTCCAGAGATGATCAGTTTGATTAAGCGCAACAGCTGCGGCAAAGCCTTGGATGTGGCACGCATGGCCCGTGACATGCATGGTGGTAACGGCATCCATGACGAATACCATGTGATTCGGCACATGATCAACCTTGAAACCGTGAACACTTACGAAGGCACACATGATGTGCATGCCCTGATTCTGGGCCGCGCTCAAACAGGCCTCCAAGCTTTTTATTGAAATGTCCCTGACCTGAAAGACCGCCTCGGCGGTCTTTTTTTTGGCTGCTGTTCTCGCAGCTTGACTGCCCTGCCTCAAAAACGTACATTAATAACCAATGAGTCATTAAACGTGTCTGAAATTTCAACGCCACAAAAACACGAACGTCGCAAACAGCATCGCCCTGGCGAACTGCTGGAGGCTGCACTCGATTTGTTTGTTGAAAAAGGCTTTGCCGCCACGCGCGCTGAGGAAGTGGCCGCCAGAGCAGGCGTCTCTAAGGGCACCTTGTTTTTGTACTTTCAAAGCAAGGAAGAACTCTTCAAAGCAGTGGTGAGAGAAAACGTGGTGAAACCTGTCTCTGAGGGTGTTGAGGAAGTCGCCAACTTCAAAGGGAGCTGCGGCCAACTGCTCAAATACCTCATGCTGGAATGGTGGCGGCGCTATGGTTCTACCAAGGCCTCAGGAATTTCCAAGATGATCATCAGTGAGGCCAACAACTTCCCAGAGCTCGCTGCTTTTTACCAAGCAGAGGTCATCATGCCTGCAGTCAGTTTGCTTCAGGGTGTTTTAGAAAGAGGCCGAAGCCAAGGAGAATTTAAGAATTTCAATACTGAGCAAACGGCCATGGCGGTGATTGCACCGATGCTTTTTCTCATTATGTCCAAACACTCCAGTGCACTTTGTCACTCTGGATCAAAGCTCATGAAACCCGAGGATTTTATTGCACAACATGCTGAATTGATTGTGCGAGGCCTCTCAGTAGAAAACGCATGATGTTCAGTCAGTTCAAGAAATTAATCGGCGTTGGCTTATTGCTATTGGCCTTGTTGGCCACCCTAGGCTATGCCATGGGCTGGATACCAAAACGCACGCCCACTGCCGCAGTTAAAACAACGCCAACCAACAGCAACATCGAGTTAACTGCAAGCGACATTGCCACGGCCCAAAAAATTGACATGGCACAGGGCATACCTGTCTCAGGCACCTTGAAAGCTTTGCGCAGCGCAGTTGTCAAAGCACGCGTTGCAGGAGAACTCATCGCTATGGATGTGCGAGAAGGTGACGCAGTCATGGCTGGACAGGTCATTGCACGCGTTGATCCCACTGAATACTTAGCACGCCAACGTCAAGCACAACAACAAGCCGAGGCCGCTCGCGCTCAGGTTGAAGTGACCCAGCGGCAATTTGACAACAACAATGCTTTGGTCAATCAAGGCTTCATTTCCAAAACAGCGTTGGACACCTCCATCGCTAATCTGAACGGTGCCAAGGCAACTTACCAAGCGGCTTTGTCTGCCCTTGATATCACGACCAAGGCCCTAGAAGACTGCCAATTAAAAGCGCCACTGAGTGGTTTCATCAGCCAAAGATTTGCGCAGCCGGGCGAACGTGTGGCGCCAGAAGCTCGCCTTGTCGAAATTGTGGACCTGTCACAACTTGAACTGGAAGCCGCGATCAGCTCGGCTGACGCTCTGCATGTCAAAATAGGCCTTCTGGCCACACTCACTGCGGAAGGCTCTCCCCAAGAAGTTTCTGCGAAGGTGGCCCGTGTGAACCCGAGTACTCAGGCTGGCAGCCGGAGTGTTTTGATTTATCTCCGCTTGCAATTTCACCCAAGCCTGCGTCAAGGCATTTTTGTCCAGGGCAGCTTAGGCACTCACAAAGTGAAAGTAGTGGTCGTGCCCCTTGAAAGCGTCCGCACAGACAAGCCTGAACCCTATGTACAAACCATTCAAAATGGCAAAGTGGTACATGTCAGCGTTGGGATGGGCATCAAGGGCGAAGCCGATGGTCGGGCTGTGATGGCCGTCAGCGAAATGCCAGAAGGCACACAGGTGCTGGCCCCCAGTGCCGGCTTTGTCCGCAATGGCACGGCGGTGAGCCTGGCTGGCCAAAGCGCCAAGCCCTGAACCACCGAAAAAAGTTCTCGCCATGTGGTTCACCAGAGTCAGTCTCAATAATCCCGTTTTCGCAACCATGGTGATGCTTGCGTTTGTCGTCATGGGCTTGTTTGCCTTTCAGCGATTGAAGGTGGATCAGTTTCCCAACATCGATTTACCGGTGGTCGTTATTCTCACGGAGTATCCAGGCGCTTCACCTGAAATTGTAGAAAGCGAAGTCACCAAAAAAATTGAAGAAGGCGTGAACGCCATTGCAGGCATCAGCGCACTCACTTCTCGCAGTTATGAAAATCAGTCTGTGGTGATCATTGAGTTTCAACTCAACATGGATGGCCGCAAAGCAGCAGACGATGTGCGCGAAAAAGTCGCAGGCATTCGCGCCACATTGCGAGATGAAGTGAAAGAGCCCCGCATCATTCGTTTTGACCCTACCAGCAAGGCCATTTGGTCCTTGGCAGTTATTCCAGAAAACGCCACGACATCACAAAGCAAAAGCCTGGTTGAAATGACCCACTATGCTGAGCAAGTTTTGAAGAAGCGCATTGAGAATGTTCGAGGTGTTGGCGCGGTCAATGTGATTGGTGGCAGCCGCCGAGAGATCAATATTTACCTCAAACCTGATGCCATGGAAGCCTTGGGGGTCAGCGCTGAACAAATTGCCAATGCTGTACGCTCCGAAAACCAAGACATGCCCGTTGGATCATTGCGCTCCTTCACACAAGAGCGGGTGATTCAAATTCAGTCGAGAGTCAAACGGCCTGAAGACTTCAACAACATCATTGTGACGCGCAAAGGCTCAAGCCCCATCCGCTTGTCTCAGGTTGCGCAAGTGAACGATGGTGCCCAAGAAGTCGAGAACATGGCGCTCTACAACGGTGAGCGAACCCTGTTACTCACCATTCAAAAATCACAAGATGCCAACACAATCGAGGTTGTGAATGGTCTTGTGGAAGTTCTCAAAACGCTGCGTGAACAAGTCCCTGCAGGCGTGCGACTTGAGCCTGTATCGGATGGGTCAAGACAAATTCGGGTGGCCGTAGACAACGTGCGAAGAACCTTGATTGAAGGTGCACTGCTCACTATTTTGATTGTGTTTCTTTTCTTGAACTCATGGCGATCAACCGTCATCACAGGACTCACTCTGCCTATTTCTTTGATTGGCACTTTCTGGTTCATGAGTATTTTTGGGTTCACCATCAACATGATCACGCTGATGGCACTGTCACTGTGTGTGGGTCTTTTGATTGACGATGCCATCGTGGTTCGAGAGAACATTGTGAGACACGTTCAAATGGGCAAAAATGCCTACGATGCGGCGCTGATCGGCACCCAAGAAATTGGGCTTGCGGTTTTGGCAACCACGCTGTCGATCGTGGCGGTTTTCTTACCCATTGGTTTCATGGAGGGCATCATTGGAAAATTCTTCCATGAGTTTGGCATCACCATCGTTGCAGCGGTTCTCATTTCCATGTTCGTCAGCTTCACACTCGACCCCATGCTCTCGAGCGTATGGCATGACCCCAGTATCCATCAACCGGGGCAACACAAAGGACCTGCCAATTTTTATGATCGAAGCATTGGGCGTGTCACGAATTGGTTTGAAATTCAAACCGACCGCGTCGCAGATAGATACCAAGTGATGCTGAGATGGGCGTTGACCCATAAGCGATCCACTCTCTTGTTCGCAGCGGGTATCTTCATCACCAGCGTCTTGATGGTGCCACTGTTAGGGACTGAATTTGTGCCCAAGGGTGACTACTCAGAAACCACACTCAGTTTTCAAACGCCCGTGGGCACCTCGCTAGAAAGCACGGCGATGAAGGCCAAGCAAGTAGATCAAATTGTCCGTGAGTTCCCTGAAGTTCAATACACGCTGACAGGTATGAACACGCCCAATGCGCAAGGTAAAAACAATGCGAGTCTTTACATTCGATTGATTGATCGTAAATTGCGTCAGCGCAGTGTTGAAGACATTTCGGTTTTATTGCGTGAACGTTTGTCCAAAGTAGCAGGCATCACGGTCACGCATGTGGGTACCCTGGACTCAGTAGGCGGTAGCAAACAAATTGAGTTTTCACTTCAAGGACCCGATCAGCGCGAACTAGAACGCTTGACTTTGAAAATATTAGAATCGGTGAGAAATATCCCTGGCTTGGTCGATTTAGATTCCAGCGTCAAGCCCAACAAGCCCTCCATTTCTGTGCAAATTTTGCGCGAATCAGCCTCCGATGTCGGCTTCAGCGTTGCGCCGCTGTCGAGTGCACTTCGCATCTTGGTGGCGGGTCAAACGGTGGGAAATTGGCGTGCTCCCGACGATCAGACTTACGATGTCAATGTGCGATTGGCTCCTGAATATCGGAACAGTCCCCATGACTTGGAGCGACTGCCTTTTGGCGTTCCGGCTGCTGACGGGTCGTCTCGCATCGTTCGGCTCGGACAAATTGCCAAGGTCCAAGAAACCACGGGTTCAAGCCAAATTAACCGGCGCGACTTAATGCGCGAAGTGTCCATCAATGCCAATGCCTCTCGCAGATCTGCCGGCGAGATTTCCAATGACATTCGCAAAGTGCTGGATGCCGTGACATGGCCACCTGGTTATCGCTATCAATTTGGCGGCGCGACCAAAAGCATGAATGAGTCTTTTCAATACGCTACCACGGCCTTGCTGATGGCCATTATTTTCATTTACATGATTTTGGCCAGTCAATTTAAAAGCTTCCTGCAACCACTCGCACTGATGACAGCTTTGCCGCTCACGCTGATTGGTGTGGTGTTGGCACTCATGGCGTTTCGTTCCGCCCTGTCGATGTTCTCCGTCATCGGTGTGGTCATGCTGATGGGTTTGGTGACTAAGAATGCAATTTTGTTGATTGACTTTGCCATCCGAGCGCGGGAAGGCGGTGTCTCTGTTTCTGGTGCTGCCACGCCGGCACTTTCCAGAAATGACGCCCTTCTGCTGGCTGCCAAGGTTCGCCTGCGTCCTATTTTGATGACCACTTTGGCGATGATTTTTGGCATGATCCCCCTTGCCTTTGCGATCACCGAAGGATCGGAACAGCGCTCGCCCATGGGGCAGGCCGTCATTGGCGGTGTGATCACCTCCTCCCTGCTGACCTTGGTGGTGGTGCCCGTGGTTTACTGCTATCTGGACGATTTCAGTGAATTTTTGAAGCGACTTTGGTTTGGCAAGCAAAAAAAGCCAGTTTGATCGCCTCAGAAGTTAAAATAAGATCAGCTAGACTTGGATACCCCCTGGAGTAAAAATGAACAATGATATCGCCCGTTTCAACATGATCGAACAGCAGATTCGCCCGTGGGAAGTCTTGGACGGGCAAGTTTTGTCTCTCTTGTCTGTCGTCAAGCGCGAGAACTTTGTTCCTTTGGCTCACAAAGCTTTGGCTTTTGTGGACATGGAAGTTCCTCTTCAAGCCTCGGGGACTGCAGGGAAAGTCATGTTGGCACCCCGCGTAGAAGCCCGACTTCTTCAAAATGCTGCAGTTCAGCGCACCGACAAGGTCCTTGAAATTGGAACTGGTTCAGGCTACATGGCCGCTCTTTTGGCATCCCAGGCCGCCAGTGTTTTGACTTTTGAAATGGATGCGAGCCTTGCACAACAGGCCCGCAACAACCTTCAGTCCGCTGACATTCACAATGTTGAAGTACGCAACTCAGACGGCAGTCAAGGCGCGGCAGCCGATGGCCCCTTCGATGTCATTGTCTTGAGTGGCTCTGTACCCGAGGTACCCCAAAACCTTCTGAATCAACTCAAAGTTGGCGGCCGATTGTTGGCCGTGGTCGGTGAAGAACCCGTTATGCGCGCCAATGTCATCACCCGCATCGCAGAACAGCAATGGCAAACATCACAACCTTGGGACACCTGTGCACCTCGTTTGCAGGGCTTTCCAGAACACAAGCGCTTCTCTTTTTGACAAGCTGAATTCAACGCAATCAAACCTCACTGCCCATGCAACAAGTCAGTCCTTCACAATTCAACGAATGGTTCGTGCAAGCGTCTGAGACGGGTCTGCCGCTCGTTTTGGATGTTCGCGAAACATGGGAGTGCCAGTTGGCCAGCATTGCACCACCAGGGTGTGAAGTGCAAATCATGCCCATGCAAACGGTACCTGCACGTTTATTTGAACTCGACAAATCACGCCCCATTGCTTGCCTCTGCCACCATGGTAGTCGGAGTATGCAAGTGGCCTCCTTCCTTGAACAACATGGGTTTACCCACGTGACCAACATCAGCGGCGGCATCCATGCCTGGTCTTCTGAAGTGGATGCGAGCGTTCCTGTTTATTGACATTCATCCCACACACCCCCTTAGCACTTGCAACGAAAGATCTTCATGAATTTCCGTTTTTTACCCCTCACGCTGGCCCTCTCTGCTGCTTTCGCAGGATCAGCTCAAGCTCAAAATTTATTGTCTTTGTATGAAACAGCTCGCGGTTACGATTCAACTTACAAAGCTGCACAATCTCAATACACAGCCAATCTGGCCAAGGGTGACCAAGCCAAAGCCCTTTTGTTGCCCACGATTGGCATCGCTGCCAACATGAACAAGACGGATGCAGAATTGTTGGCAGCAGCGCAAACTGCGACGTCACAAAGCTTGACGCTGGGCTTGAATGCATCGCACCCCCTTTACCGTCCTGCCAATACGGCAAGTTATCAGCAGGGAATGAGACAACTTGCGTTGGCGGGCGTTCAACTCAAAGCCGCCGAACAAGATCTCATGGTGCGCCTCAGCCAAGCTTACTTTGATGTCCTGATTTCACGCGAAAGTTTGGAATTCGTCAGAGCACAAAAAGTGGCAGTGGCAGAACAATTGGCCGCAGCCAAGCGCAACTTTGAAGTGGGCACCTCCACTATCACCGACACCCGTGAAGCTCAAGCCCGATACGATTTGGTCTTGGCTCAAGAAATTGCAGCAGACAATGACTTGCGCATCAAACGCTTGGCCTTGAATCAGTTGGTGGGTCTGACCAACATTGAGCCCAAATCTTTGTCAAGCCAGGCCAAGCTCAGTGCACCCGATCTCCAAAGTCTGGATCAGTGGGTTCAACAGTCTTCTGCATCCAGCCCCTCAGTGTTGCAAAGCCGAGCTGCGCTCGACATTGCCAAGCTCGAGACGTCCAAAGCGGAGGCTGGCCACAAACCCACCTTGGATTTGGTGGCCGGCTTTACCCCCGCGCGCTATAAAAATGGCAAGGGTATCAATGCCTCCCAAATCGACAGCAATACCACCAGCGTCACACTTGCCCTGAATGTGCCGCTGTTTGCAGGCTTTGCAACGCAAAATCGCATCAAAGAAACAGTTGCTTTAGAAGACAAAGCACGCTCCGATTTGGAAGCTGCGGAACGCGGTGTGGCTCAGGCAACCCGAACGGCTTTCTATGGGCTGCTATCAGGCCTAGGGCAAGTCAATGCCTTGCAAGCCGCAGAAGCCTCTAGCCAAAGCGCCTTGGAAGCCAACAAATTAGGTTACCAAGTTGGCGTTCGAATCAACATCGATGTATTGAACAGCCAAAGCCAGTTGTTTCAAACCAAACGCGACTTGGCAAAAGCCCGCTACGACGTTTTGCTGGGTCAACTTAAGCTTCGACAAGCGGCAGGCACGCTGGTTGAAACAGACTTGGCCAGCATCAATGCGATGCTAAACCCCTGAGCGGTTTAAATACCCTTGCACCGCCACGACGGTGCGGTGCGTTGCACCTGCATGTTGATTCACGAAAGTCAGAGCCTGGACTGCGGAAAGGCCAAGCATCTGACTATTTTGTAGCCTAGAAACTGCCTGATGGATGGCTTCGGTCATGCTGGTAGCGCGACAAGCCACCCCTTCCGTTTCTGCAGCATGGGCCGCCTCTGTAAAATTGAAAGTGTGAGGCCCCATGATCACTTGGCAGCCGCATGCAATGCCTTCAATGAGGTTTTGCCCACCCAAAGGCGCAAAGCTGCCGCCCAACAAAGCTACTTGCGACAGGCTGTAATACAAAGCCATCTCGCCCATGCTGTCGCCAAGCCAAATGCTGGGAGCCTTCTCTCCCTGAGCAGATGATGAAAGGGGCCCTTCTGCGGTCCATTGGGAACGCCTTGAAACAAACCATCCCTGGGCTTGAATCAGGGCCTCCACTTCATTCACCCGCTGAGGATGTCTTGGCACAAGCAGCCACTGCATTTGCACGGTTGGATGTTGATTTAAATAGGCCGCCCAAGCATTCAGCCAAAGGGCTTCTTCACCTTCTCTGGAACTTGCCAACATCAAAACAGGTTCTGTCAATCGATCTCGCCAGCGATGTCCCCGACTGACTTGTTCTGCATCAGGCTTGGCATCAAACTTGAGATTTCCCAGAACACCGTCTACTTGCACACCCAACTGTTTTAACCTGTTGGCATCGTCTTGTGTTTGAGCCAATGCACTTCGCAGACCTGCATAAGCAGGGCGCATCAAGGCCGGCCAACGCAGGGCATTGCGCATTGACTTCTTGCTCATTCGGGCGTTGACCAACACGAGTGGGATGTTTTTCAGTTGCGCCATCTTGACCATGTTGGGCCAAACCTCGGTTTCCATCAGCAAGCCAATCTGAGGCTTGAATGAATCCAAAAATTGGCTCACAGCTTCTTTGCTGTCCCACGGCTGCCAAACCTGAACGTCGCCTTCAAGCAAGAGCTTAGCGCCCTCCTCACGACCTGTTGCGGTGCCATGCGTCAAAAGCAAACGCATGCCCGGCAGAGCTTCTCGGAGCCCTTTCAGCAAGATGCCAGCGGTGCGTGTCTCTCCCAAAGACACAGCATGAATCCAGATCCAATGACCATGAGAAGCTTGGGTATAGCGGCCAAACCGCTCTTCCACAAACTGTCCGTAAAGAGGTTCAAGTTGGGCTCTTCTTGCAAATTTTCTGCGCAGCAAGGGCTGCGCCCAACGCATTAACATGCAGTAAAACCAAAGAGAAATAAAAGATCTCACGCAGTTTGACTTGAAATTGAAAATTGACTCAATGCACAGAGGTTTGAAAACTGGCGTCGGGCTTGACTTGCCGCAACAGCGACATCATGACACTTTCAATTCGATGCAGTGCGTCTTCTGTATGACCCTCAAAACGCAAGACCAACACAGGCGTGGTGTTTGATGCGCGAATTAATCCAAAGCCATCTGGCCAGTCAACGCGCAATCCATCGATGTTAGAAATTTCAGCTGGCGCGTTGAAATACTCAGGCGCAAGCTTCACCAGTTGATCGGAGAGTTCATGCGGCTCACCTTCCTTGCAACCCACATTCAGTTCAGGCGTGCTGAAGCTGGTGGGCAAAGATTTTAAAACCGTGTTGGCATTGGCGCTGCGACTCAAAATTTCAAGCAAGCGGCAACCTGCATAGGTGCCGTCATCAAACCCATACCAACGTTCTTTGAAAAAGATATGGCCACTCATCTCGCCACCCAAAGGTGCTTGACCACCATCGGCTTCAATTTGCTTCATCTTGGCCTTGATCAAGGAATGGCCCGTTTTGTACATCAGTGCTTTCCCACCGGCAGCTCGAATTGCAGGTGCCAGCCTTTGCGAGCATTTCACATCAAACAAAACAGTGCCGTTGGGCACACGACTTAAAACATCTTGCGCGAACAATTGCATTTGCCGATCTGGGTAAATGGTTTCACCATCTCGCGTGACAATGCCCAAGCGATCGCCATCGCCATCAAAGGCCAAGCCTAACTCAGCGCCGGATGAATGCAATGCAGCTACCAAATCTTGGAGGTTTTCTGGTTTGCTTGGATCGGGGTGATGGTTAGGGAAATGACCATCCACTTCGCTGAAAAGTTCAATCACCTCACACCCTATTGCACGGAAAATGCCAGGCGCCGTTGCCCCCGCAATGCCATTGCCAGAATCAACCACAATTTTCATAGGGCGCTTGAGTTGAATGCTTGAAACGATTCTTTCAATGTAGGCGGGAATGATGGGGGTAGGCTGAACCTTGCCACCCGGTTGCAGAGCCCAAGATTCTTTTTCAATGATGGTTTTCAGGGCTTTGATTTCCTCCCCATAAATGGCGCGTCCGCCCAAAACCATTTTGAATCCATTGTCGTCTTTGGGATTGTGGCTGCCCGTCACTTGAATACCGCTGTTGCACAGCGTGTGAGCCGCAAAATAAAGTTGGGGGGTGGTGGTCAAACCCAAATCCAAGACTTCAATACCCACAGCAACCAAGCCGCGCATCAGTGCTTGGGACAGCACTGGTCCACTCAAACGACCATCCCGCCCCACTGCCACCTGCTTGACCCCCTCTTTCAGAGCCAAACTGCCAAAAGCTCGGCCCAAGCCTTCTGCCAAGTTTTCATCCAAGGTGCGTGGGTATGTTCCGCGTATGTCATACGCCTTGAAAATTGAAGCTGTGACTTGCATAGATAAAATTGAAATCAATGACCCGCCATTGTAGGTGCGCACACATCAAATCGGCTAGGATGGATGCATGCAATTTCACCCGAATACCTGCTTAACAAGCTTCCTCAGTCCCTTGGGCCAGATGACATTGGCCGCCAGTCCGACTGGATTGAACGGTGTTTGGTTTGAAGGCCAGAAACACATCCCCCCCACCACTCAATGGCGGACATGTGAGGACCATCCCATCCTCACCAAGGCTCAAGATTTGTTGAAAACCTATTTCTCACACCAATGGGAAAAAGGTCTGGCCGCACGTCACATGCTCAAATTGATGTCCCTTGATATTTCAGGGGGAACAGCTTTCCAACAAGCCGTTTGGCAAGCACTTCTGAGCATTCCCATGGGCTCTACTTGCAGCTATGGTGAAGTGGCTGCCGCCATCGGCAGACCCCGTTCTGTCAGGGCCGTAGGAACTGCCATTGGACAAAACCCCTTGAGCATTCTCATTCCCTGCCACAGGGTTCTGGGCAGTCAGGGACAAATGACAGGTTATGCGGGTGGGGTATGGCGAAAACAAGCATTGCTTGAACTTGAATCCGCCGAGATTGAAACTTAGCATGCGAAGCAAATTGAATCTTCTTCAAACAAAGCTTTCTTGATCACAATCACTGAGAGTGTTGCACCAAGATAAATTTGCCGAAGCTGTTTTGACCAAGACAACTAAACGATCACAAGCTGATCAAAATACTCCGTCCGTTGAGTGCCTCTAGGCTTAGCCGCTTCTTCATCATTCCACGGAATGAAACTTGTCTTGCCTAACAAATCAGCTGGCAATGCCATGGCACGGACAAACCCACTGAATGGGGCAATATTTTTACCAACCACAGGTTCATGACCAGTTTCAAACCACGCATCTCCTTGGTTGATCCTGCGCACATCTTGCCCAATTTCTGCGACCAGACGACCTGCATAAAGGCGACGTATTCCAGGGCCTTTGTGGCCATGCTTGGGGGTCACCATTCCTTGGGGAAACTCAACCCTGTCCATTCGGAAGATGATGGAATGATCATTTTCTAGGCCCACATCATGCGACATGATGCACCGCGATTGCTGCTCTTCAGTCATCTCAGATGAAGCAGTTCGGGACAGTTCAAAAGTCCAAAGCTGCGCCGCCCCTTCAAGCCGGACTGAACCTTCTAGGAGAACGCAATCGTGCTCTGTGAGTTGATGACTTTTCCCATTCGAATCTCGAATCAAGACCGATCCCGAGAAAACAAAGACAGCTCTGACAGCAGCACACCAATCGAGTGGAGACAATGTGTTCAAATGATCTTCAAAAAGTGATAATCTCATTTTGATTTCAACCTTTCCCTAGTTTCTCTTGCAATGCACGCCCTAAAACCATGACTGCAAAAGCCGAGGCAAGCAAAAATAAACCGGGCCACAAGGAAATCCACCAAGCGGTCAAAATGAAATTTTTTCCTTGCTCTAGAATTGCACCCCAGTCTGGTGTTGGCGGCGCAACACCCAAGCCCAAAAAACCCAATGCAGCTTCAATTTGCAAGGCCAAAGGAAACAAGATGACATATTGCATCAGAATCAAAGGCAACACATTGGGTGCCACTTGCTTGAACAAAATATGAGGCGCCCCAAAGCCCAGTGACCGAGCTGCTTCGACATAGGTTCTACTTTTCTCAGCCAGAGCGCCCGAGCGCGCAATACGGAAAAACATCGGCAAGTAAACTACAGACAATGCAAGTACAAGATGGTCGGCGCCCGGACCTAAAATGCCGGTGATCACAACGCCTGCAATGATGGGGGGGAAAGTCAAAATGACATCTATCAGTCGAGACAAAAGCTGATCGAGTAAACCCCCCGTAAAGCCCGAGACAAGGCCTAGCAAACTGCCTACCAATGCCGAAATAAAAAGTGCCCCTGCAACCAAGCCTAAGGTGATGCGGGTGGCATGAATCACTCTGGAAAAAAGATCTCTGCCCACATCATCTGTTCCAAACCAATGTGCTGCTGAAGGTGGCTTTAACGCGGATTGGGGATTCAGGGTAATAGGGGATTGATGAGCAATTAATTCAGGGGCAAGAATTAACACAGCGAATACAAATAAAAGCAATAGGCTCAAAATTCTAGATGGCTTAGAAGCCAGTACCTGTCGATAAAAATAGCCTATTTTCATGTCCGCATTCTTGGGTCTATCCAAACATACATCAAGTCAACTGTGAAATTGATGCAGATGGCAATGACGACGACAAACAAGAGAGCGCCTTGAACCACAGGGTAGTCCCGACCTTGGATGCCAGAGAGAATCAGACGCCCCAAACCAGGCAGTGAAAAAAGTGACTCAATGACCACGGTCCCCCCCAAGATTTGAATCAATATCAGACCCATGAAAGTGATCAAAGGTATCAGGATATTTCGCAGTGCATGTTTGAAATATATTTGCGAAGGTTTTAAGCCTTTTGCCACGGCAGCGCGAATGTAGTCACGCCTTAATTCGCTGATCATGCAGTCACGAACAAAATGGCTGTAGGCCCCCGCCTGCAAGAAAGCCAGACTAAGCACAGGCAATAAAACAATTTCCAAATTTTCGGTGAGATTTTCAAACGGCGATGAGTAAGCGAAAGGTGGGGACCAACCCACCACAGCAGATGTGCCTACCAAGAGCATCAAACCGACCCAAAAAATCGGTGCAGACAAGCCAATGAGATTGAAACTTTGAATGGCTGCGTCCAACCTTGAGCCTTCGTAAATACCTGCAATAACACCCAATGGAACGCCCACAACCGTAGCGATCAAGAGCGTTAACAAAGCAACTTCAAACGTCACACTGAACGCTTGGGCAATCAAAAGAGTGACAGGCTGTCCTTGGTACCAGCTTTTTCCCAAATCGCCTTGAAGTAAATGCGAAAGCCAAACCCAAAATTGGGTGTGAATTGGTTGGTCGAGCCCAAAGAAACTCCGCAATGCCAAAGCCGCAGTGGGGTCACTTGTTTGCCCCAACATTTGACCCACAATGTCTCCAGGCACAGATCGCATTAACAAAAAAACGATCAAACAGGAGAGAAGAGCCGCCAAAACAGCGGTCAAAATTCGGGGCAATAAAAACCGCAGTATCACATTTCAGAGCTCGAGCTTGGGCTGACTAGATGAATGATATTGGCAGTCAATTTGCAACCCAAGTTTTAACCAGGCCAAAATACCATCCAGTAGGATGCTGTTGATGATTGCGTACCCGATCTCTCTCTACAGTTAAAAGGTCAGCAGAGAACAACATGATCGTCGGCACACTCTGTCCCAATAATTTTTGGAAGTCGTTGTAGATGCGCTTGCGAACGGCATAGTCGGATTCTTCGCGACCCCGATCGAGTAAGTTACTGGCTTCCGTATTTTTCCAATTCCGGAAATCAGCACCCAATGGATCAGCCCTGAAGTGCCTGTAATAAAGCAAACTTGGATCTGGCGATGAAGGCCAATCGTTGAAGGTAAAGCCCATTTGTTTGCTTTGGAAATTGCGCACCCACACACCAAGTTCGACTTTTTTAATATTCACACGGATTCCAACGCGTTTGAGCTGTTCAGAAATAGTGACAGCTGCTGCATCCATCCAGTCGTATGTGATGATGGTGGTCAAGTCAATTTCAAAACCATTGGGGTAGCCTGCATCTGCCAACAGTTTGCGTGACCGAACCAAGTCCACCTTTTGGTTGGGAACTTGATCAAGTGGCAAGCCCCATTTTTCTTGCATGCCTGCAACCATGGTCCCCAAGACCTGACCGTACCCTGCAATGGAAGCCTTCATGACTTCTTGTTTGTCAATGGCAAGCGCAATGGCTTGCCGAACCCGTTCATCTTTCAAAATAGGATGCTCTGAACCCAAGTCAATGCTTTTCTGGTTCATGGCAGGTGTTCGTACCAACTTGATGCCGCTTGTTTTAGAGAACTGTTCAGCATCCTGAGGACGTGTAAAAATGCCCATGTCAATGCGCCCATTGCCAGCTGCAACAACCATCGTTGCTGAATTTGGCATGAAAGCAAAGGTCACCTCGTCGATGAGAGGAAGCCCTTTTTGCCAGTAATCTTGAAATTTCTCAAACACCAAGACTGAGTTTTGACGAAATTGCTTGAGTTTGAAAGGACCTGTTCCCACTGAAACTTGATTCAGCTTGGTGCGCGCATCTGCAACTGCAAAATAATCTTTGGGAATCACGCCACCATACCGGTGGGTGAGCGTGATCGGAAGTAAGCCATTGCGGCGTGATAATTTGAAAATGACAGTGAAGTCATCGGGTGCGGAAATAGACTCAATGGTCGAAAAATCTCCCGCGCCAGGAGAGCCATTTTTAGGATCACGTATGTAGTCATAGCTGTATTTCACATCCGCAGATGTCATGGATTGCCCCGTATGGAACTTGACACCTCGACGCAAGTTGAATGTATAACTCAAACCATCAGAAGACTGCGTGTAACTTTCTGCCAGCAATGGAATAGCTTCGCCGGCAGCGCTCTCATAGAACAAGCCCTGATAAGCTAAAACTGTCACGCGAATGCGGGCGTCGGCAGCTTGGTGGTAAGGGTCTAATGCTGGAGGCTCTGTCAATGACCCAATGGTTAACTTTCCACCAGCTCGGGCGGCAGCATCCGATTTACCGTAAAGATTGGCATCTTGTGACCATGCGGCGGTAGCCAATGCGCCCGCCAAAAAGAAAGTTGAGCATCTTTTAATTAACACAGACAAATACATTGAATTTCTCCTGATTAACAAACATGTCAAAACCAATTAATCTTGGCGGCAAGTCGTTCTTTGGTGACACGTAATTTTGAACGTTTTCACGCCTTTTTGAAAGGCGTGAAAACCCTTGAATTAAAACGGATTATGTTAAATTTCATGAAAATGACTCTTTGGTCAGTTTCATTCAGCTTTGATGGCGAAAACAAATTCAATCTCGACAGGAACGCCTCGAGGAAGTTCCGCAACCCCTATTGCGGAACGCGCGTGTCTTCCTTTTTCAGAGAAAATCTCCAAAATCAACTTGGATGCGCCGTCCATGACCTGCGGTTGCTCAATGAAGCCCGTTGCAGAAGCCACAAACCCAGTTAGCTTGATGACTTTTTCAACAGAATTTAAGGATCCCAAACCTTGCTTTAGAACACTCAACGCATTCAGCACACAACAACGCGCTGACTCCTGACCCTCTGCAATTGAAATTTCAGCACCTAGCTTGCCTTTTGGCAAACTGCCATCAGAACGCCATGGCAGTTGACCTGAAACCCATGCAAGGTTTGCATGCAATGAAACGGCTGCGTAGGAGAATGCAGGCGCCCTAGGTGAAGGTAAGACCAGTCCCAATTCGATGATTCGGTTTTCAATGTTCATGGCAGTTTCTTTTTGAGTTCAATCAAGATGTCTTGCAATGTATCTTTAAGTGTCAACCGGTGCCGCCATCCTGTGTCATTTTCTAGCATGGCTTGACTCACCAGCGGGTAAGTTATCTCAGGGGTAAATTCTTTCAATTGTGGCTGGAAACCCGAAACCAAATCAATCAAAGACTGCCTTATTTCGCTGTAACTGGTGGTAAACCCCGCGACGTTATAAATTGGGGCAAGTTGTGCCGCGTGATTTATAAGGTTTTCAATCAGTGCGCCGATGTCTTTCACGTGCAAAGCGTCAAACATCCCACTTGGCACATTGCATGTGCCGCCTGCAAGCTTCATTGCCTGCATCGCCAATTGGTTCAGAGGTGCCGCCGCACCTTGATACCATAAGCCAGGACCTAGCACGAGAGGAATCCTCAAACCCACAACTTCCAGTCCATGACGGCGACGGTAAAAATCCGCCAAATCTTCTGCGAGCAATTTGCTCATGCCATAGTTTGTCAAAGGCAGTCGGGGCGCCCTCTCATCACATCGTTCCACTGCTGAGTTTGCACGCCCCAATACAACTGTTGAGCTGGTCCAGACGACACGTTCAACGCCATAAGCCACACACGTGTTAAGTAGGTTTTGAAAGCCAATGACATTGACGCTCAGCATACGTTCCGGATCTATCTCACCAGAGCGTGTCAAGCCAACCGAACCAGTTGAAAAAGATGCGAAGTGCAGCACTTGTCTGGGCCGATACTGCGATAGCACCTTGTCTACAAGCTGCGGGTCTTCAATTGAGCCGATAGTTTCTGTTGCGCCCGCAGGAAGTTGTACTGGGCTCATGGGGCCAAAGACATGAACTTTGCGATTGCACATTAGCAAATGCTGCACGACCGAAGAACCAATGAAGCCACGGCCGCCCGTCACCAGCAAGGTTTCTGATTTCATGCAGCCTGTACCTGAGGCAGGTCAAGGTCATCGCGCAGGCAGGCGCGCAAGCGGCCTTGGCCTAAATCTTTCAGCTCTGGAACTTCTTGGGCACAAGCAGGCAGTGCGAAGGGGCATCTTGTGCGAAAGACACAGCCCGAAGGCGGGTCAATGGGACTTGGAATTTCACCCCCCAACATGACTTGAAGTTTTGATCCTGAATTTAAACGTGGTGCTGCGGCTAACAATCCAGCCGTATAAGGGTGCAAAGGTGCGTTGAAGAGGGCTCGCGTAGGCGCGACTTCCATGATGCGCCCCAAATACATCACCATCACACGATCAGCCATCACTTCCACGACGCTAAGATCATGCGAAATGAACAAAATTGCGAGACTCAGACGAGACTGCAGCTCACGCAACAAAGCCAGAATACCGGCTTGAACAGAAACGTCCAAAGCAGAAACAGGCTCGTCAGCCACCAATAATTTTGGATTCACAGCAAGTGCTCGCGCAATGGCAATTCTCTGACGCTGTCCACCAGAAAACTCACGGGGCCAACGCTGGGCATCTTCTGGAGACATGCCCACTTGCCCCAGCAATTCCTTGCAGCGTTCACTTCTGGCCAGAGGCTCTTGCATGCCATGCAGTTCAAGGACCTCTTCGATTGCTGCGCCAACTTTTCGCCTTGGATTCAAACTTGCAAATGGATCCTGAAAAATCATTTGCATTTTTTGGCGGGCATCTTGTAATTGACGCTGCGAAAGTCGTCTGATGTCCGTCCCCTCTAAATGAACAGCGCCAGTGTCAGATTCAATGAGCCTCAGCACTAAACGGCCCAGTGTTGATTTACCCGAACCAGACTCCCCCACTAAGCCCAGAACTTCACCCTCGCTGATTGTGAATGAGACTTTATCAACAGCCCGCAGTCTTGGCACAGTACCCCAACCCTCTCTGGGCAATTCAAAAGTTTTAGAAAGATTGGAAACACTCAGCAAGCTTGTTGCTGACAGGTTGGGAAGGATCCCATTTGCAACATTGGAATCGTCCGCTGGCTGAATTTTATTCAGTTCCATCACAACTCTCGCCAACGTAAGCACCGCACACTTTCTGCGCCAGAAAAAATCTCTAAAGAAACAGGATTTTGCATGCAAATATCTTTTTGGGCGTTGCACCGAGGTGCAAACCTACACCCCATACTGACATCACCAGAACGGGGAGGTCTTCCCTTGATTGGAATCAAAATTCTTTCATCCGGCTCGTCCTCTTTGTAAAGGCGAATGGGTCTGCAATCAAGCAAGGCTTTCGTGTACGGATGCTTGGGGTGATTTGTGAGCTCGTGGACATTTCCTGTTTCGACAACCTGTCCCGCATACATCACTGCCACTCGATCAGCAATTTGAGATACCAAGGCCAAGTCATGGGTAATGAACAACATGGCCATGTTGTGCTTCTCTTGAATTTCAGACAACAAGCGCATCATTTGTGCTTGTATCGTGACATCCAGCGCTGTAGTTGGTTCGTCAGCAATCAAAAATCTTGGTTGGCAAGCCAGTGTCATGGCAAGCATCACCCGCTGTCGCATACCTCCCGAGAGTTGATGAGGAAAGGCATTGATTCGTCGATCAGGATCGGCGATTCCCACATCGCGTAAGAGTTGAATGGCAAGAAGTGATGAATCCTCATTACTTTGATGGATTTCAAGTGTTTCACGAATTTGTGCCCCAATGGTGAAAACAGGATTCAAACTTGCACCCGGATCTTGAAATACAAATCCAATCTCACGGCCCCGAAATGTTCGCAGTTCATTTTCCTGCAATGCCAACAAATCGATGACTTGACCCTGCCTATTTTTCCACAAGGCTTGGCCAGAAATTTTGACTTTGTCACCGCGATTAAATAGCCGCAAAATGGAAAGTGCGGTGACAGATTTTCCACTGCCTGACTCTCCTACCAATGCCATTGTTTGGCCGGGGCGAATAGACAAGCTGACACCATCTACCGCAGAAACCACAGATTGCGGCGTGATAAATTGAGTCCTGAGATCGCGAAGTTCAAGCAAGGGCTCCGTATCGCACCCTTGCGTTGGATGGTTTTTCAGGTCTATTGTTTTGAGCACTGCTTAATCTATTCGAAATTGCGCCATTGCTTCTAAATCAATCTCCACGCCAAGACCCGGGCCTGTCGGAACAGCTAACAGACCATTGACTGCGGTCAGTGGTGTTTTTAGCAAACACTCTCTCATTGGATTTCGTCCAATGTCATATTCGACCAAAGTTGGCGTTGGGTCGTTGATACTGTGGGGGTAACTGGGCAACGAAGCCACCCAATGTGCTGCGGCAGCTAAGCCTACAGGGCCACCCCAGACGTGAGGGGAAACACGCAAATGAGCGCTTGAACAAAGTTCGCCTACAAACCGCGCCACGCTCAGGCCACCCGCAAGCGATAAATCTGGCTGAACCACATCAACCAAGCGATCTTCCACCAAGCGACGAAAATCAAAAGTTTCGTACAGCGCCTCTCCGGTTGCCAAAGGAATCGGGGCTTTTTGTTTGAGTTCGGCATAACCACGCCAATCCTGTGGGGCCAGCGGTTCCTCATACCAGCCAATGTTGTATGGGGCAATTTTTCGCATGCTCTCTAGGGCTTGGTCCACGGTGTAGTTGCCGTTGCTGTCCACTGTTAGGATGGGTTTTGCGCCAATGATTTGCCGTGCGAGCTTGACACGTTGAACATCTTCATCAGGACTGCGCCCTATCTTGATTTTGAAAGCTGTGAACCCACTGTTTGCATGCGGTTCCAGTTGCTTGGCTAAAGCGGCTTGCTGATCTTCTTCTAGCGTGAAATAACCACCAGAGGCATACACTGGCACATGCGTTTTTTGACGACCTCCAATCAAATCACAAACGGACAAGCCGAGCAGTTTCCCAATGGCATCATGGGCCGCAATGTCAATACCACTGAACAATGCAATCAATTGGTTTTGAGTGCCGAAATGATAGTGCTTAGACAAAATCATGTGTTGCACACCGCGCTGCGAGTAAAGACTTTGGCCTAAAAAATAAGGCCGGACCAAGTCAAGGTAGGCGGCTGATATTTTGGAGGGTCCCCAAGCTTCACCAACGCCAGTGACACCGTCCTCTGTTTCAACCATCACCAAACAAGCGCCGCGTCGAGAAGTAAGTCCTCTGGCCATGCCATAGGCTTGTGATTCTGGCAAAACAGTTTCCAGCCCAATGATGCGAATGTCACGAATGATGCTCATGGCGTCTTTCGTTCTCTGGCCATGCCAAGAATGGCACGCATCACATCGCTTTGAGGGTCGAGGTATTGATCAAGAATATTGAAGTGATTAAAACCAGGAGATACCGCCACGCCAGGATCGCCACCATGCCTGTGCAAATGGTGGGCATATCTGTAAGTTTGATCAATGAATTGCCAGGGTTCACGCCCGCCTGCTATGAGACGTGTTGGGCACATAATTTTGGGTGTTTTCTTCTCATAGTTATGCCTTTCTATAAGCTCTTCAGTCAATCTAAGGTCGGCATTGACCGAAGTCAAAATTGCAGGCGATGGGTCGTAGATCCCACTGATCAGAGTTGCGGCCTTAACCAAGTCGGGAGGTAAATTGAATGTCGCCCAGTCTGTTGACAAAGCTGCCGCCCCCAAATGCGCGCCAGCAGAATGTCCAGACAAAGTGATTTGATCGGGGTTTCCGCCGTATTGAGCAATATGACGGGCGGTCCAAGCCAAGCCTTCCAAGGCAGATGCGACCACGCCATCCAGAGTTACCTCCGGACAAAGTGAGTAATTTGCAATCACTGTACAAATGCCTTCTGCGGTCAAAGGAGCAGCTAAATATGCAAAATTTTGTTTGTCTTGGGCGCGCCAATAGCCCCCGTGATAGAAAATATGAACCGGTGCATTTGGATTTTTGACTGGGTAAACGTCAAGTGTGTTGAGTTGATGGGGTCCGTAGCTCAAGTCTGCGATCCGAACCAATGATGCCAAAGCATGCACATTGGGGGCCTCTCTGGTTGCCCTGTATTTGGCAAAGTCAGGCACTGCGACCTGCGGGTTATATTGGTGCTCGTGCTCTTGCGGACTCAAGCCTTCCCAAACGGGTCGTGATTTTATAAGCATGTTTTGAGCTTATTCTGTGAGTAAAAGCCAGGTCAGGGGGTAAACCCTTGACTTATTGATTTTGAGAAATTCGATAAATAATTTTAATGTCTGAGCGCTAAATTGACAATTGCCCAGCCTCACTAAGCCAAGACCCTTCACTCATTTGAAACAAAAATTCAGATTTCCTGACTCTTTTTCAAGCTCATGGAGGGCGTGATTTTTTGAGACAAATCCGTCACATGGGGCATGCTATTGCTTGGCGCCGTGGTCATATTCGGTAAGGCCTTGTCGAGAGGTTTGTGGCCTAAGAAATGAACAGTTTGCGGCCTCTCTTGTCGCGCCGCCTGCAGTTGCCTGGCTCGCAGTTGTCCGCAGCCTCCCTCCACATCTTGGCCGGCTGAATTTCTCAATTTGGTCAAAATGCCACGTTGATGCAAAGTGCGCGCCATGCTGGCAGCGCGCTCCCATGAAGGCCTTTGGTAGGGCAAATCAGGCACAGTGTTGTAGGGGATCATGTTCATCAAGGCGTACTTGCCTTTGAGCAAGCGAACAATGCCGTCAATTTCTTCGGGTGAGTCGTTCACTCCTTCGATCAAGGTCCACTGGTATTGAATTGGATAACCCGTTTGTTGCGCGTAAATTTCAGCGGCAGCTACCAGTTCCTCCGGCGTCATTTTGGGCGCTCTTGGCAATAACTGAAAACGCAAGTCTGCGCGCGAAGAGTGCAAAGAAAGTGCCAAAGCAGGTTTCACTGCGCCTAAAGGCAGTCGTTCAAAAACACGCGGATCACCCACGGTTGAAAAGACAAGCGACTTGTGTGCAATGTTGCCAACGCTGCCTAAAACATCGATGGCTTCCATCACATTCTCAAGGTTGTGTGCAGGTTCGCCCATGCCCATGAAAACCACTTTCTTGACGGGTCGATGCTGTCTGGCAAAGGCGACTTGCGCCACAATTTCTGCACTGCCAACTTGGCGAATCAAACCTTCACGGCCGGTCATGCAAAAAACACAAGCTACCGCACAACCCACTTGAGAGGACACACACAAGCCATCGCGAGGCAGCCCGACCGTTTCAATGGTTTGACCATCTTGCAAAGCCAACAGCCATCGCACCGAACCGTCCGCAGCAGGATGGGTCGATTGCAAACTCAATAAAGCCGCCAATTGCCGCGTCAAAACAGGCAAGTCCTCGCGCAGGGCTTGAGGCATGAAGCTGTCTAAGGGCCTTCGACCGCTCTGTTGCGATTTCGCCTGAGACCACAAGCGCAAAATGCGTTGTTCATGGACAGGCTGTGCACCCATGCGGCGAAGTCGCTGTCGAATGTCGAGAATGTTTGAAACAGACAGATCACTCACGTTTGAAGTTCCAAACGAATAAAGCACATTCTCTTAAATCAACAAGAAGCGAAGCAATTGATCTGGCGCATCAATTTGCGCGTGCGCATTCCAATCCTTCACATCGGATTTAGCGCCCAAGTAGCCATAGGTTGCCGCCACCGTTTTCATGTTGGCAGCCAGCCCCGCAACGATGTCCCGCTCATCGTCACCCACATACACGCAACGAGAGGGATCCATGTTCATTCTTCGCGCCGCTTCGAACAAGGGCTCAGGATGCGGCTTGGCGTGAGGTGTGGTATCACCACTGATCACCACGGCGCAGCTGGCAAACAATGGCATCTGCCGAGTCAAGGGCTCTGCAAATCGTTTGGACTTGTTGGTCACTACACCCCAAGGCAATTTCTTTTTAACCAGCGTTTCAATCAAGAAGGCAACGCCCTCAAACGCAAAAGTACGCTCTGTCATGCAGGCTTCGTAATTTTGAAAGAACTCTTCCCTGAAGCTTTCATAGTCAGGGTGCTCAGGTGTTAAATCAAATGCCAATGCCAACATGCCACGCGCACCAGCACCCGCCATGGGGCGGTAATGTGACAAGGGCAACGACGGCATACCCCTTCTGACACGCATTTTGTCAACGGCTGCGCCCAAATCTGGCGCACTGTCGATCAATGTGCCATCGAGGTCAAACAGAACGGCCCCTGTATCTTCGAACTTCATTGCGTTGGTGGTTTCAGAATTCATTGGACAATGGCTTGTGAGTGGCCATTAAATAGTTAACATCCGTGTCTGTGACCATGGCGAACTGGCGGGTGAAGGGGTTGTAGCCCATGCCCTTCATTTCCATCACATCCAGGCTTTGCGCGCGAACCCAATCAGCCAGTTCACTGGGTTTGATCATGCGAGCATATTCATGCGTTCCTTTGGGCAGCAAATTCAACACATACTCCGCGCCCACCACAGCAAAAAAGAAAGACTTGGGGTTTCGATTCAAGGTTGAGAAAAACACCCATCCACCTGGTTTGACCAACTTGGCGCAAGCTTGAACGATGGCGGCAGGGTCAGGCACGTGCTCCAACATTTCCATGCAGGTGACCACATCAAATGAGCCCGCTTGTTCTGCCGCCAAATTTTCGGCGCTGATCTCTTGGTACTCAACGCCTTGGGTGCCCGCTTCCATGGCATGCAATTGCGCAACTTTGAGTGACCTCACCGCCAAATCAACGCCCAGAACTTGAGCGCCTTGTCTGGCCATGGCATCTGACAAGATACCACCACCACAGCCGACATCCAGCACCTTCTTACCAGCCAGGGGCACAAGACTTTGAATCCACGCCAATCTCAAGGGATTGATTTCATGCAAAGGTCTGAATTCACTTTCTTTGTCCCACCACCGATGGGCTAAGTCGGAAAATTTGGCCAACTCCGCGGGATCGACGTTGGTAGAAGAGAAATTGGAGGAATGGGAGGGTGTGGTCATAGGACACATTGTCTCTGAAAGTACAAAAGCCTCCCGAAGGAGGCTTTTAGAAGACCCAGCAAAAGCTTGGATCAGTTCAACCCTGAGGTTGATCAGTTGGGGCGTGTACCCACAACTTCGATTTCCACACGGCGGTTTTTAGAACGGCCAGCAGCTGTTTTGTTGTCAGCAACGGCTTGCTTTTCGCCCTTGCCTTCAGTGTAAACGCGGTTTTTCTCGATACCTTTGGTCACCAAGTAAGCCTTCACAGCTTCTGCACGCTTCACAGACAGCTTTTGGTTGTAAGCATCAGAGCCTACTGAGTCTGTGTGACCCACAGCAATGATCACTTCCAAGTTGATGGCTTTGACTTTGCCAGCCAAATCGTCCAATTTAGCTTTGCCGTCTGCTTTCAATACGGACTTGTCGAAGTCAAAGAATGTGTCGGCAGCGTAAGTGACTTTGGTTGCTGCGGCTGGCGCTGGTGCGGGAGCCGCAGCTCTCGGAGCAAGTGCGGGTGCAGGAGCAGGTGCGGGAGCAGCAGCTCGCGCTGGCGCTGGCGCTGGCGCAGGTGCTGGCGCAGCAGCTTTGGGGGCAACGATAGCACCGTCGCAACCTTCTGCCGCAGTAGCGGGAGTCCAGGCCGATGAGCGGTAGCAGAATTCAGAAGTGGCGTTTTTCCAAGCCTTATCGGCTGTAGCGTTGCGCCAGTTGTCTACAGTTTGAGCGCCTGCTGCTGCAGACAACAAGCCTGTCGCCAACACCATTGCCAGTTTGTTTAATTTTTTCATGGTTCTCCTCAGGGGGAATAAAACCGCAGACATCCTGCGAAAAATGAGACGATTTGAATGACCATCACCCAAACGTTGGTTTCATTGTGCCATAGCTGTTGGTGAAATCCCGAATTTGCTGAAATCAGCTTGAACGGCTTCTGATTAATCTGAGCAATGTGTTGCGAATCAACGACACTCTTTGGACCTAAAATATCAGTCTTTCACCCAGTGCGCTTGACCCCTCATGACCCAGTTTGCCAAAGAAACCCTTCCCATCAGTCTAGAAGAGGAAATGCGCCGAAGCTACCTCGACTACGCCATGAGCGTGATTGTGGGTCGCGCACTGCCAGATGCCCGTGACGGCCTCAAACCAGTGCACCGCCGGGTTTTGTTCGCGATGCATGAGCTGAACAACGACTGGAACCGCGCCTATAAAAAATCTGCTCGTATTGTGGGTGACGTGATTGGTAAATACCACCCACATGGCGATCAATCTGTTTATGACACCATCGTTCGGATGGCGCAAGATTTTTCGATGCGCCACATGTTGGTAGATGGTCAAGGCAACTTTGGTTCTGTGGACGGTGACAATGCAGCGGCCATGCGGTACACCGAGATTCGCTTGGCCAAAATTGCCCACGAAATGTTGGCGGACATCGACAAAGAAACTGTTGACTTTGGCCCGAACTATGATGGCTCTGAAAAAGAACCTTTGGTCTTGCCCAGCCGCATCCCCAACCTGCTGGTCAATGGCTCTGGTGGTATTGCAGTCGGCATGGCGACCAATATCCCTCCGCACAATTTGAACGAAGTGGTTGACGCTTGCTTGCACATGTTGCGCAATCCAGAAGCCACCATTGAAGAGTTGATGGAAATCATTCCAGCACCAGACTTCCCCACCGCCGGTATTATTTATGGCATCAGCGGCGTCAAAGAAGGCTACCGCACGGGTCGAGGCCGCGTGGTCATGCGCGCCAAGTGCCACTTTGAAGACATTGACAAAGGTCAGCGCCAGTGCATCGTGGTGGACGAGCTGCCCTACCAAGTGAACAAGAAAACCTTGCAAGAGCGCATGGCCGAATTGGTTCATGAGAAAAAAATTGAAGGCATCAGCCACATTCAAGACGAGTCTGACAAATCAGGCATGCGCTTGGTGATTGAACTCAAACGGGGCGAAGTGCCTGAAGTGGTGCTCAACAATCTGTACAAACAGACCTCATTGCAGGACACCTTTGGCATCAACATGGTGGCCCTCATCGATGGTCAACCCAAACTCTGCAATTTGAAAGACCTCATCAGTGTGTTCTTGCAACACCGCCGTGAAGTGGTTACACGCCGTACCGTGTTCACTTTGCGCAAAGCGCGCGAACGCGGTCATGTCTTGGAAGGCTTGGCTGTTGCCTTGGCCAACATCGATGAGTTCATTGCCATCATTCGCAATGCGCCCACACCCCCTGTCGCTAAGGCCGAACTGATGACCCGCAACTGGGACAGCAAACTGGTCCGTGAAATGCTGACACGCACCCGCGCAGATGGCGGCGCTGTGAACGCAGACGACTATCGTCCCGATGGTTTAGAAAAAGAATTGGGCATGGGCGGCGACGGCCTGTACCGCCTGAGCGATACCCAAGCACAAGAAATTTTGCAGATGCGTCTGCAACGCTTGACCGGTCTTGAGCAAGACAAAATTGTGGTTGAGTACAAAGAAGTCATGTCTGAAATTGAAGACTTGCTCGACATCTTGGCCAAGCCTGAGCGAGTGTCCACCATCATTGGGGAAGAGTTGGGTGAATTGCGCCAAGAGTTTGGTCAAACCAAAATTGGCGCGCGCCGCAGTTTCATTGAAAACAACGCACAAGATTTGGCCACCGAAGACTTGATCACGCCTACGGACATGGTTGTCACCTTGTCGCACAGTGGCTACATCAAAAGTCAGCCTTTGTCCGAATACCGCGCCCAAAAGCGCGGCGGTCGCGGCAAGCAAGCGACAGCCACCAAAGAAGACGACTGGATTGATCAACTCTTCATAGCCAACACGCACGATTACATTTTGTGCTTCTCCAATCGTGGCCGCTTGTACTGGCTCAAAGTATGGGAAGTCCCTGCAGGCTCCCGCGGATCGCGCGGTCGTCCCATCGTCAACATGTTCCCCTTGCAAGAAGGCGAAAAAATCAATGTGGTCTTGCCTTTGACGGGTGACATGCGCAGCTTCCCAGCTGACCACTATGTGTTCATGGGCACCTCCATGGGAACAGTCAAGAAAACCTCCCTCAATGAATTCAGCAACCCTCGCAAAGCCGGCATCATTGCCGTTGACTTGGACGAAGGTGACTTCCTCATTGGCGCAGCCCTCACAGACGGAAAGCACGATGTGATGTTGTTCAGCGATGGTGGCAAAGCAGTTCGCTTCGATGAAAACGATGTGCGCCCAATGGGACGCAATGCACGCGGTGTTCGCGGCATGATGCTCGATGACACGCAAAGCGTGATTGCCATGTTGGTGGCAGAAGACGAACAGCAAAGTGTCTTGACGGCCACCCAAAACGGCTATGGCAAAAGAACATCCATCACGGAATACACACGCCACGGACGGGGTACCAAAGGGATGATTGCCATCCAACAATCAGAGCGCAATGGCAAAGTTGTCGCTGCCACCTTGGTTCGCGCTGAAGACGAAATCATGCTCATCACAGACACGGGCGTTTTGGTTCGAACGCGGGTTTCTGAAATTCGTGAACTTGGGCGTGCCACGCAAGGTGTCACGCTCATTGGTTTGGATGACGGCGCCAAGCTGTCAGGCTTGCAACGCATTGTAGAGAACGATGCCATCATGCATGACGAAACTGGCGAAAACGGGCAGGATGCTGAGGGCGATGCTGAGGAAAGCGGTTCTGCCGAATGACAAGGCCGTTCAACTTTTCTGCTGGCCCCGCAGTCATTCCCGATGCAGTCTTGATCAAAGCTGCCAGCGAAATGCTGGACTGGCATGGCAGTGGCATGGGCGTCATGGAAATGAGCCATCGCGGCAAAGAGTTCATGTCAATTTACGAGGAAGCAGAAGCTGACTTGCGTGAGTTATTGGCTGTTCCTGCCAACTTCAAGATCTTGTTCATGCAAGGTGGTGGCATTGCAGAAAATGCCATCGTGCCCTTGAATCTATCCCAACAAGGCACGGTAGATTTTGTGGTGACGGGAAGTTGGAGCCAAAAGTCGTTCAACGAAGCTGCACAATTTTGTCAACCTCATTTGGCTGCAAGTGCTCAAAGCACAAAATACACCACAGCCCCCTCCCCTGCTCAATGGGCGTTAAGCAATGATGCACGCTATGTTCATGTTTGCACCAACGAAACAATCGATGGTGTTGAGTACCATGAACTGCCCAACCTGAAAGCGCTAGGAAGCAACGCACCGTTGGTGATTGACTTTTCCTCGCATGTTGCCTCTCGCAGGGTCGACTGGTCCAAAGTAGGGCTGGCTTTTGGTGGCGCCCAAAAAAATCTGGGTCCCGCGGGCCTTACCTTGGTCGTGGTGCGCGAAGATTTGCTGGGCAATGCAATGAAGCATTGCCCTAGCGCATTCAACTACAAACTGGTGGCCGACAGTGGCTCCATGTTGAACACGCCACCCACTTATTCCATTTACATCGCTGGCTTGGTTTTCAAATGGTTGAAGGCGCAAACCGAAAACGGCTTTCAAGGTGTGGATGCCATGGAACAACGCAACATGGCCAAAGCCAAGTTGCTCTACGACTTTTTAGATCAATCCCAGTTGTATGAAAACCGGGTTGAAAAATCGTGCCGCTCTCGCATGAACATCCCCTTCTATTTGCGCGACGAGTCGCGCAACGAAGCCTTTCTCGAAGGCGCCAAAGCACGCGGCCTCTTGCAACTCAAAGGTCACAAATCTGTTGGCGGCATGCGCGCGAGCATCTACAACGCCATGCCTTTGGAGGGCGTTCAGGCTTTGGTCACTTACCTCCAAGATTTTGAAGCGAAGCTTGCCTGATTTAAGATCAATGCAAAGACCTACCCGAACAAGACCAACATGACTCAACCTATTCAATCAGACGCCTTGGCCGACTTGAGAATTCAAATTGATTCATTGGATCAACAATTGTTGAGCTTGCTGAACCAACGCGCCCATGTGGCTGAAAAAGTGGGTGCCATCAAACGCGCCGAAGGATCTCCTTTCTTTCGCCCCGATCGTGTGGCGCAAGTCATTGCCAAAATTGAGAAGGCCAACCAAGGGCCTCTGCTCAACTCCCACGTGGCCTCTATTTGGCGCGAGATCATGTCTGCCTGCCTGGCACTCGAAGCGCCACAGCGGGTTGCAGTTTTGGGGCCTCAGGGAACCTTTTGCGAGCAGGCTGCCATTGAATTTTTCGGCAGTGCTGCGAGCCTCATTTACTGCAACAACTTTGACGAAGTGTTTCATGCCACGGCAGCGGGTACCGCCCAATTTGGGGTGGTTGGCATGGAAAATTCAACTGAAGGTGTCGTGGCCCGATCGCTCGATTTGTTTTTACGTTCTCCCGTTCATGTGGTTGGCGAAGTGAGCTTGATGGTCCGGCACAACCTGCTTCGCCAAACCGACCACCTCAATGGCATCGAGGTCGTGCTAGCCCATCCCCAAGCGCTTGGCCAATGTCAGTCTTGGCTCACCCAACATCTTCCCCATGCAGAGAGACGCGCTGTTTCAAGCAACGCGGAAGGCGCCCGTTTGGCCGCCACCAACCCCGCGTGGGCCGGCTTGGCCAGTGAACGTGCCGCAGCGCAATTTGGTTTGCACATTGTGGCGCACGCCATTCAAGATGAAGCCAGTAACCGCACTCGCTTTGCCGTGATTTGCTTGCCACAGACTTTGGCAACGCCTCCGGCATCTGGTCATGATTGCACCAGCTTGGTGGTTTCCGTGCCCAACAAGCCCGGCGCTGTTCATGACTTGTTGATGCCATTGAAGAACAATGGTGTTTCCATGACCCGCTTTGAGTCGCGCCCCGCCAAATCAGGCCAATGGGAATATTATTTTTACATTGACATTCAAGGTCATATTTCGCAGCCGCATGTGGCTGCAGCACTGACAGAACTTCAGGGCTTGTGTGCGTTTTACAAGGTTCTGGGTTCTTACCCCATCCCCGAATGAAATTCGAAAAAGTAGCCCTCATTGGCTGCGGCTTGATGGGCGGCTCTTTTGCGCTGGCCGCAAAACGTGCAGGCTGGGCCAATCACATTGTGGGCTACAGCGCTTCTCAAGCTTCACGCCAAAAAGCACTTAGCATGGGTGTGATTGACGCCTCCGCAGACAGCATAGCGCAGGCGGTGCAAGATGCAGATTTGGTCTTGTTGGCGGTGCCTGTGAAAGCCACAGCGACTTGCTTCGAAGCCATTGCGCCCGTCTTGAAATCGACTGCGATCCTCATGGATGTGGGCTCTACCAAGTCTGACATTGTGCTGGCTGCTCTGGCCACACTGGGTGACAAACTGCATTGCTTCGTACCCGTGCATCCAATCACAGGCAAAGAGGTTGCGGGGGTTGAACATTCGGACGCAGATTTGTACAAAGATCGTGCACTGATACTGACGCCGATGGAAAGTTCTGGCTCAAAGCAGGTTCAACTTGCCAAACAAATTTGGAAAAGTTTGGGCAGTTACATCACAGAACTCACACCCTCGGCGCATGATGCTGCATTTGCCGCTGTCAGCCATCTGCCTCATGTATTGGCCTACGCCATCATTCGAGGCATCTTCCAACAAAGTAATGGCCCAGCCTTGATTGCACTGGGAGGTCCTGGCTTTAGGGATTTCTCTCGCATTGCGGCAAGTGATCCTGTTGTCTGGCGCGATATTTTGACCACCAACCGCGAACAAGTGTTGCTTCAAATTGCGCACTTCAAAAAAGCTTTAGGCGAATTTGAAAAAGCCATTGAATCAAATAAGCCCATCGAACTTGAAGGCATGATTCGAGAAGCCAGTGAGTTGCGATTCAATTGGCGCTTAGGCGCCAACCAGAATTCAGAAGACTAATTACGTCAACATGTTTGCCACCAAGTTTATCGACATCCCCTCGTTGCACCAAGCTGGCGGGACTGTGACCTTGCCTGGCTCTAAAAGCATTTCCAATCGGGTCTTGCTTTTATCTGCGTTGTGTCAAGGAAGCACATGGGTACATGACCTTTTAGATTCCGATGACACGCGCGTCATGTTGGCAGCTTTGCGACAACTCGGCTGTGGCGTTGAATCCAAGCGTGGCACCCGCAGCGTTTGCATCACAGGCTTAGGTCAGCGAGTTGCCAAGGGCACATCGTCAGGCTTGCAAAAACCCAGCGAGGAGCCCATTGAATTTTTCATGGGCAATGCAGGCACCGCCATGCGCCCTCTCACCGCCGCATTGGCGGTGATGGGCGGCGACTTCACCCTCAAAGGCGTGCCCCGCATGCACGAACGTCCTATTGGCGACTTGGTCGATGCGCTGCGTTTATTGGGTTGTCGCATTGATTATTTGGGCAATGAAGGCTTCCCACCTTTGCGCGTGCTCACCCCCCAACTGCAACTCGACGAACCCATCAAAGTGCGCGGCGATGTGTCCAGCCAATTTTTAACATCACTCTTAATGTCCTTGCCTTTGGCCTCAGAAAAAGACATCGTGATTGAAGTGGTGGGCGAACTCATTTCAAAGCCGTACATTGAAATCACTTTGAATTTGTTGTCGCGATACGGTATCCGTGTGAAACGCGAAGGCTGGCAACGATTCACCATTACCGCGGGAAGTCACTACACATCGCCTGGCGAAATTCATGTCGAAGCAGATGCATCTTCTGCAAGCTATTTCATTGCACTGGGGGCCCTGGGCGCAACAGCACATGCCGTCCGAATCCAGGGCGTTGGCGCATCGTCCATTCAAGGCGATATTCGTTTCATGGAAGCTGCAGCCCAAATGGGTGCGCGCATTGAAAGCGGCCCCAATTGGCTTGAAATCAAACGCGGCGCATGG
>CANJOS010000003.1 GCA_947476015.1 Comamonadaceae bacterium
AAACAACAGCGAATTCTTCGACATGATGCGTCGGGGCGGCTAAGCTATAATAGAAGGCTAATCGCGGAAAGTAAGGCAGATGGTCTGCCTCGGCTACCGCAATCGAATCAAGGAAAAATCATGAAAGAAGGCATTCACCCCAACTACCGAGAAGTTTGCTTCTTGGACTTGTCAAACGGCTTCAAGTTCGTCACACGTTCTTGCGTCAATGCCAAAGAGATGGTGAAAATGGACGACGGCCGCGAGCTGCCTTTGTTCAAACTCGATACCTCCAGCGAATCACACCCTTTCTACACCGGCACACAAAAATCCGTGGACAACATGGGTGGTCGTGTTGAGAAATTCCGCAATCGTTTCGGCAAAACGACCGTTGCGAAATAAGACGAAAAGTCATTCACTCAGGTCACTTGGTGACCATCGCAGGGCAGCCCGGGCAACCGGCCTGCCCTTGTTTTTTGGTGGTAGATTATTTGTGCGTCCTTGAACTCTGATATCTTCTGACAACTCACCGACCCTTCATGTCAGACTCTTCATCCAACCCAGCCATCGTTGCGCAGAGTGCTGTCGCGCGCTTGCCGCGTTGGGCTCTCTGGAGCCTTTGTTTGGCCTATGTGCTGCCAGGTCTTGTCGGCCGCAGCCCTTGGAAAGCCGATGACATGGAAGCCTTTGGCTTGATGTTGCATTTGGCGCAATCCTTCGGCCCAGAGTCTGTGTCATGGTTCAAACCCACTCTGTTGGGACAACCCGATCCAGCGGCTGCACTCCTGCCCTATTGGCTGGGTGCTTGGGCCCTGCAAATCGCACCCAGTCGCTTCCCCTCTCCAACCTCGGTGCATTTGGCTTACGCAGGTTTGCTCGGCTTGACCTTGGTCGCAACCTGGTATGGCGTTTACGCTTTGGCCAGAACGCCTTCCGCTCAGCCCGTGACATTCGCATTTGGGGGCGAGGCTCGACCTGCCGATTACGCCCGTGCAATAGCAGATGGCGGCTTGCTGGCTTTAATTGCCTGTCTCGGACTTGCCAGACTGTCGCATGAAGCGACGCCTGCTTTGGCGCAACTGGCCTTCAGCACCCTGCTCTTTTTCGCACTGGCCAACCTCTCTAGACACCGAAGGGCAGCCTTGATCAGCGCCGCATTGGGCATGATGGGGCTGGCACTTTCTGGGGCGCCTGCCTTGGCATTGGTCTTAGGACTTGGGGGTGCCATTTTAATGGCGTTGGGTTCACAACAAACAACAATTCCACGGGCCAGACGCATCGACATTGCTTGGATCCTTTTGTTTTGCTTCATCACAGCGGCCACCGCCAGCACCCTGGGTCTTTGGCGATGGCGTGTTGCCTACTCTCATCTTTTTGAAGTGAAAGCCATGGCGAGGTTGCTCCTGTGGTTCACATGGCCGGCTTGGCCGCTTGCAGTTTGGACACTCTGGCGCTGGCGCCATCAATTAAAGAATGTTGTCGCCAGTCCACATCTTTCATTACCGCTCTGGTTCATCTCCGTGGCCATCACAGGCACTTGGCTTTCTGGCTTGAGTGACCGCGCTTTGCTGCTGGTCCTTCCTGCCATGGCCACTTTGGCCTCTTTTGCATTGCCAACACTCCAACGAAGTGTGAGTGCTTTCATCGACTGGTTCACCCTGCTTTTTTTCAGCGCAGGCGCATTGATCATCTGGGTGGTTTGGTTTTCGATGCAAACAGGCATCCCTGCCCAACCTGCCATCAACGTTGCTCGATTGGCCCCCGGCTTCATTCCCGAATTCTCTTGGACCTTGTCCATCATTGCTTTGCTGGCAACGCTGTTTTGGGCTCTCTTGGTGAAGTGGCGCGCTGGCCGCCATCGATCTGCCTTATGGAAAAGCATGGCTTTGCCCGCTGGCGGAGCAACGCTTTGCTGGCTGCTTGTCATGACGCTTTGGTTGCCACTGATCGATTTCGCAAGAAGCTATGCACCCTTGGTCTACAAAGTCAACAGCATGATGGGCGAGACTACTTGCGTCCACTTCCACGGGCTGTCCCGCGCGCAAGGGGCGGCTTTTGAATATCACGGAAACTTGAAACTTGAACCGCTGACAGCCTCATCTGCACCAAGCTCTGGGGTCTCATGCCCATGGCTGATTGTTGACACGCAGGCCACTGGCACATTGCCGAAGCAAACTGAAATGACGCGGTGGAAACACCATGCAACGGTGAGGCGCCCCAGCGACAATAACGAAGACATCGTTTTGTACAGGCGCTCCCCTGAAGCTGATTTGATCAAACCCTGACGACGCTTGTCTGAATGTTCGAAGCTCGCCTCATTGCTCGCCATGCCAGTACTGTTTTAATGGGGCAAATGGCCGTCATGGCTTTTGGTATTGCAGACACCCTGATTGCAGGTCGTTATGACGCCTCTGCGCTCGCAGCCTTATCGGTCGGTTCCGCCATTTACATCAGCGTCTACGTTGCTCTCAATGGCCTGATGCAAGCATTGCTACCCGTATGGTCAGAGTTGCGTGGTGCAGGTGCAAATGTCAAGTTAGGTCAATCTGTTCGCCAAGCACTTTACCTTTGTCTGGGGGTTAGCTGCCTTGGCACTCTGGCGCTTATTTTCCCCGACCCATGGCTCAAGCTCACAGAAGTACCTCTCGCACTGCAAACTGATATCAAAGCCTATTTGAGTATTTTGGCAATCGCAGTCGGGCCTTCTCTTTTCTTTCGGATGTATGCCACTTTGAATCAGAGTTTAGGCATGCCTTTGTTGGTCACAGGTCTGCAACTTGCAGCGCTTTGCATCAAAATTCCACTTTCAATTTGGTTCACCCTTGGCGGCTGGGGGATCGAAGCACAAGGTGTTGTGGGATGTGCATGGGCCACTCTCATTGTCAACGCGTGGCTGATGGCCATGGGCATTCATTTCATTCGCAATCGGGCAGTCTATTCAGATTATCAAATTTGGCATGCCATGGAGCCGGTTCATTGGCCAACGATCAAACAGTTTTTAAAATTAGGCGTGCCTTCAGCCTTGTCTTTGATGGTGGAAGTCACTGCTTTCACCATGATGGCATTGTTCATCTCAAGGCAAGGCATCGTTGCCGCAGCCAGCCATCAAATTGCGACCAGTTTGGCCAGCTTGCTTTACATGGTGCCCTTGGCGCTGGGAATCGCATGCAGTTCACGCGTCGGCTTTTGGCTTGGTGCTGGCAATGCTCTGCATGCTGAGCGTGCGGCTCATACCGGCTTGAAACTCAGCTTGCTGATGTCTATTTTTTGCAGCTGCGGCTTGGGTTTTTTGAGTGAAGAATTGGCTCATTTGTTCACTGCCAATGCAGCCGTTGCTATGGCAGCATCCTCGGTCTTGGTATGGGCTGCTTTTTATCACATCGTGGATGCCCTTCAAGCTGTGTGCGCATTCATTCTCAGATGCTACAGAATTACCCTGCTTCCGTTGGCCATCTACAGCGTGATGCTTTGGGGCATCGGTCTTGGCGGAGCCTACATGTGGGCCTACCAAGGCATTGGCAATTGGGCTCCTCGACCTGAAGTCAGTACTTTTTGGGCAGCGAGTTCATTTGCCCTGTGTATCGTGACGCTTGCATTTGTTTCACTGGTATTGTGGGCCGCTCGTCAACGCAGGATTTAATTGACTGGCTTTTACAACACCCCCTGTTTTATCATTCTTTAAATGAAGGAAAACGATGATTCTCGAACTCGCTGACATCCGGATCAAACCTGGACAACAAGAGGCCTTTGAAGAAGCCATATCTCGCGGCATTCAAACTGTGATCTCCCGCGCCAAAGGTTTTCAAGGGGCCAAGGTCAATCGATGCATTGAAAATCCTGACCGATTTGTATTGCAAATTTTTTGGGACACCTTGGAAGATCACACTGTGGGATTTAGAGAGTCCGCGTTGTTCACAGAATGGCGCGCCATCGTGGGCCCCTTCTTTGCATCAGCTCCTTTTGTCGAGCATTTCGAACTCACTTACAAAAGCTGATTTTCTATTTCACTGCAGATGGCTAGACGGGTGTTTCATGTCCGGCCACCAGCTTAGAAAGCAGTCTGACCAAAGTCGCTGCGTCCTCTTGATTCAAAGGCTTCAATAAATTCAATTGAACCTGCTCAACAGCCGTTTTCATTTGAAGGCTTGCTTCTTCGCCGGATGCGGTCAGCCACAAAAGCTTGCGCCTTCTGTCTGTACTGTCGGGCTCGCGCCGAATCCAGCCTTTGGTTTCTAAGCGGCCAATGACAGAACCCGATGTGGCAGCGTCAAAAGCCACCCTGCCCGCCAATGTGATTTGATCAATGCCCGGTGTGTCCATCACGGCATTCAAAATTGCGAATTGAACGGGCGTGACATCTTCAGAAGACAATTCAGCCATGAAGAGGGCTACCGCAATTTGCTGTGCGCGTCGAACCAGATGGCCTGGCGCTTGGGCGAAATCAAAACTTTGAGTTGTCACGTGGGTCTTTGGATGGGCGCATGGGTCTGTTAATAAGTATACTTATGAAAATCGCAATGCGCTTACATTAGTTTAAAAATAGTCACATTTGAAAGGTTCCCATGAGCTTTGTATTTTCACCTTCCCCTGTGGTTTCGGTTCCTGTTTTGGGCCAAGCAGAACGCTTTCCAGTTCGACGCATTTACTTTGTTGGTCGAAATTATGAAGAGCACGGCAAGGAAATGGGATTCACAGGTCGAGAGCCACCCTTCTTCTTTTTGAAGCCTGCAGATGCCTTGGTCGTGGTCAATGAAGGCGATACCGGACACATGCCGTATCCCAGCCTCACGAAGAATTTTCACCATGAAATTGAACTGGTGGTGGCCATTGGCACAGGCGGCCGGAATATCAAAGCCGCAGATGCTGCCAAACACATTTATGGCTACGCGGTAGGACTTGACATGACGCGTCGGGATTTACAAAACGACATGAAAAAACAAGGTCGTCCATGGTGCATTGGCAAGGCTGTTGATCACTCAGCGCCCATCGGCCCGATCACGCCCATTGGCAAAGCAGGCGATGTGAACAACGCAGAACTCGACCTTATGGTGAATGGCGAACTTCGGCAAAAAAGCAATGTGGCCAAACTGATCTGGAATGTGGCCGAAACCATTGAGCATTTGTCAGCCGCTTGGGAATTGCATGCTGGCGACCTGATTTACAGCGGCACACCTGAAGGCGTCGCAGCGGTGGTTGCAGGTGACACATTGGTAGGTCGTGTGGCCGGCTTGGGGAGCTTAACAGTCAAAGTTAATCCCGCTTTGTAATGTGCACTGTGCGGAAAATGGGCCCTGGTTTTCGCAGGTGGCCCTTTCTTGGAGTAGATCTTGAAAATTCTTGAAATTTTGGCCAAGTTTTGCAGCATCCTGTCAGGCATTTTGCTCACAGGCATTACCCTCATGACCTGTTACAGCCTGATCGGACGAAACACCACGGGCAATACCATCACGGGCGACTTTGAATTGACAGGTGTTGCAACTGGTGCCGCCATTGCCTTGTTCATGCCCCTGTGTCAGTTTAAGAAAGCCAACATCATTGTTGACTTTTTCACAGCCAAGGCAAGTCAAGCCACCATTGTCCAACTTGACAGGTTAGGCGCACTTTTCATGGCCATGGCATTTGGACTCATTGCTTGGAGAACCTGCCTCGGTGGTTTGAACGCATGGACTTCACAATCGGGGTCGATGATGTTGGGTTTTCCTGAATGGGTTGTTTTCGCAGCCATGACTCCCCCACTGGCTCTGAGCGCAGTGATTGCTTTGACACAAGCCTTGATGGGAGAAGCATTTGAAATGACCGAGGGCACAGCCACATGAGCGCGCTCACACTTTGCTTGATTATTTTTGGCGTCATGCTGCTCCTCATGGCCATCCGAGTTCCCATTGCCGTTGCCATGTTCTCTGCTGGAACCCTGGGTTATTTGATTCAAACGGGCTGGGGCCCTTACTCCAACTTTTTGAACAACCTGGCCTTCGCTCGTTTTGCCAGTTATGACCTCTCGGTGATTCCGCTTTTTATTTTGATGGGCCACTTCGCCACTCAAGGCGGCATCAGCAAAGCCCTTTTTCAATTCGCTGCAAGCGTGATGGGCCGTTTCAAGGGTGGCTTGGCCATGGCTGCAGTTTTGGCCAGTGCAGCATTCGGTTCCATCTGCGGGTCATCCGTTGCGACAGCCGCCACCATCACAGGGGTTGCGCTGCCAGAGATGAAACGACACGGCTACTCAGGTCGCTTGTCGACAGGCACATTGGCGGCAGGCGGCACCTTGGGTATTTTGATCCCGCCTTCAGTGCCCTTGGTGATTTATGCCATTTTGACCGAACAAAACATCGCCAAACTGTTTGCTGCAGCCATGGTTCCGGGGCTGATTGCCATGCTTGGCTACATGATTGCCATTGCGATCTATGTCCGGGTGGTACCAGGACAGGCGCCCGAAGTCGATGACAGTATTGAGAAATTTTCAATGGCGGCAATGGCTGGCATTGTCCCCATCGCCATCATCTTCGTCATTGTTTTTGGGGGCATTTATGGCGGCTTTTTCACACCCACGGAAGGTGCGGGTGTAGGTGCAGCATCGACATTTGTCGCGGCTCTCTTGAAGCGAGAAATAACTTGGGCCAAATTCAAAGAGTGCTTCTATGCCACCGCGCAGAGCTCGGCCATGATTTTCATGATCTTCATTGGTGCGGATGTCATGAATTCTTCTTTGGCACTTACGCAAGTTCCCAATCAGTTGGCCACAGTGGTCGGCGGCTGGGGCTTGTCACCCCTGATGGTCGTGACCGCAATTTTACTTTTCTACGTGGTTTTGGGAGCCGTCATGGATGAGCTGAGCATGATCTTGTTGACCATCCCCATTTTCTTCCCCATGATCATGGGTCTGGACTTCGGTATGACTCAGGAATCAACCGCCATTTGGTTCGGCATCATGGTTTTGATGACGGTGGGATTCGGCATGTTAGCTCCTCCGGTTGGCTTGAACGTTTATGTGGTGAACAGCATGGCCAAAGATGTGCCGATCTCTGAAAGTTACAAAGGTGTCATGCCATTTTTGATCAGCGACACCCTCCGAACCGCCCTTCTGCTGTTCTTCCCCGGGATTTCCCTGTGGTTGATTCAATACGTTGGCTGAGTTTGCACAGTATTTCAGGACTTCGATCCGTTAACATTCACACCATCAATTATTGGAGACCTACATGCTCAAACGTCGCGCGCTTTTAAAGTCCGGTGCTGTCGCTGCCATCGCAACCCCTGCCATCACAGGCTTTGCTCAGCAAACTGTCACCCTGAAGTTTCATACCTTCATGGCCCCTCAGTCCAACGTGTGGCTCAATATGCACAAAGCTTGGATGAACAAGGTCGAGAAAGAGTCTGACGGACGCATTAAGTTCGAAGCTTATCCAGCCATGCAGTTGGGCGGGACTCCGGTTCAGCTGTACGACCAAGTCCGTGATGGTGTGGTGGACGTTGTTTGGACTTTGCCGGGCAACACTGCCGGCCGCTTTCCCCGTGTGGAAGTGTTTGAACTTCCGTTCATCATGACCACTGCAGAAGCAACCTCCAAAGCCTATTGGGAATATGTGCAAACCATGGCGCCGGATGAGTTCAAAGAAACGCATTTGATTGCTTTGCAAGTTCATGGTCCTGGGGTGATTCACACCGCCGACAAACCTGTGAAGAGCGTGGCCGATTTGAAGGGCTTGAAAATGCGCGCCCCTACCCGTCAGGTGACCAAACTGTTGGGCACTCTGGGGGCTATACCCGTTGGCATGCCTCTGCCCAGCATTCCCGATGCGCTGTCAAAAGGCACCATCAATGGGGCCGTTGTTCCTTGGGAAGTTGTGCCCTCAGTGAAAGTCAACGAGCTGACCAAGTTTCACGCAGAATTTGATCCTGCTGGCGGATGCTTGTACACCACCACCTTTGTGATGGCCATGAACAAAGCCAAGTACAACGCTTTGCCGCCCGATCTGAAAAAAATCATCGACAACAACAGTGGCATTGAAACCTCAGGCTGGTTGGGCAAAACACAGCAGGCTGGTGACGGTGCTGGACGCAAATCTGCCAGCGATAGAAACAACGCCATCTTCACTGTGGGCCCAGAGGAAGCTCAGGAATTCCGCCGCAAATCCCGCACCTTGGAAGTTGAATGGATTGAAGACATGAACAAGCGTGGCTACGACGGCAGGAAACTGATCGACACAGCCCGCGCCTTGATTGAAAAACACAGCAAAGCGCCAAGTTCCAAAGCACCAGCGAAAAAAGCTTGAGCTACCAACGACAATTGATCAAACACTGCCGAGCCTGTGGCTCGGCAGTTTTGTATCGGCTCCCCGATGATGGCGATACCAAGCAAAGGGCCGTCTGTACTGTTTGTCATTTGGTTCACTACGAAAACCCCTTGAATGTCGTGGGCACCGTTCCTTACTTTGGTGAGCGTGTCCTGCTTTGCAAAAGGAACATTGAGCCCCGAAAAGGAAAATGGACACTGCCTGCAGGTTTCATGGAGTTGGGCGAAAGCACAGCGGAAGGTGCAGCCCGGGAGACTCAAGAAGAGGCTGGCGCCAATTTCAACATGGGTGCCTTGCTGACGGTCATGAGCGTGCCACGTGTCGGTCAAGTCCATTTGTATTACTTGGCTCAGCTGGTGAACGAGCAATTCAACCCAGGATTTGAAACACAAGAAGCTCGGATGTTTTCCGAATCTGAAATTCCATGGGAAGAGTTGGCTTTTCGAACAGTTCAAGAAACTTTAAAGCACTACTTTACAGACAAAAAACAAGGTAAATTTGAAGTTCACGCCTTCAATATTGATTGATGTCATCCGTCAGCAGGCTAGATTCGTTGTATTCTCAGCTTGTTCTGCTTTTGAAAGACATTCCATGTACAAATTTATCCTTGCCAGCATCCTGAGTTCATTGACTTTGGTGTCTGTGGCTCAAACGCCAGCGCCAACTGCGCCCGTCGTTCCTGCGGTACCTTCCGCCCCTGGTGCAGCCCCTGCGGCGGCCCCCGCTGCTGCACCTGCCGCCAAACCTGCGGCAGAAGCACCCAAAGCGGCCAAGAAGCCTTCTAAGAAGAAAAAACCCAAAGCAAAAAAGAAAGCTGCCTGATTTTCAAGCCTTGATGACTCTAAGCCCTGTCAAGCAGGGCTTTTTTTTGTCCCGACTTGCCCGAAGTTGGGTGAAAATAACACCGTGGCCATTCCTCAATCTTTCATTCAAGAACTTCTTTCCCGCGTTGACGTGGTAGAGGTGGTTGGCCGTTATGTCCAACTGAAAAAGGGCGGCGCCAACTTCATGGGACTGTGCCCTTTTCATGGTGAAAAGTCTCCAAGCTTCACCGTCAGCCCGACCAAACAATTTTTCCACTGCTTTGGATGCGGAAAAAATGGCAATGCCATCGGCTTCCTCATGGACCACGCGGGCATGACCTTCATTGAAGCGGTCAAAGATTTGGCGCAACAAACTGGCATGCCAGTTCCTGAAGATGATCTCTCCCCCCAAGATCGCGCCCAAGCGGCTGAACAAAAGCAAAAACAAACAACATTGTGTGATCTCCTCGAAAAAGCAGGCGAGTCCTACAGGCAACATTTAAAAACCACGCCAAAGGCTGTGGCTTATCTGAAAGGCAGAGGCTTGTCTGGGCAAATTGCCAAACGGTTTGGCTTGGGATATTCCCCAGAAGGTTGGCGAAGTTTGGCCAGTGTTTTCCCAGATTACGACAATCCACTTCTTGCGGAGAGTGGGTTGGTGATTGTGAATGAAGAGGATGGCAAACGATACGATCGATTTCGCGATCGTGTGATGTTTCCCATCCGAAACATCAAAGGTGAATGCATTGGCTTTGGCGGGCGCGTCATGGGGGATGGCACGCCTAAATACCTCAATTCACCTGAAACACCGGTTTTTCACAAAGGCCGTGAGCTCTACGGACTGTTTGAAGCTCGCGACAGCATTCACAGCGAGGGCTATGTGTTGGTCACCGAAGGCTACATGGATGTGCTTGCCTTGGCCCAATGGGGGTTTCCCAATGCCGTGGCCACATTGGGCACCGCCTGCACACCCGAACATGTGCAGAAATTATTCAGATTCACAGATTCAGTGGTCTTCAGTTTTGATGGCGACAGTGCGGGTCGAAGGGCCGCTCGAAAAGCGCTTGACGGTGCACTTGGCTATGCAACCGATGTGAGAAGCATCAAGTTTTTATTTTTGCCGCAAGAGCATGACCCGGACAGCTTCATTCGAGAAAAAGGAAACGAGGCGTTTGCAAACTGCGTCGCTCAAGCCACGCCACTTTCTAAATTCCTCATCGAAGTGGCCAGTGAAGGCTGTGATTTGCAATCTGCAGAGGGCCGCGCTCACCTTTCAAGCAATGCCAGTCCTTTATGGCGAACCCTGCCCGATGGTGCTTTGAAACGGCAATTACTCACAGAGCTGGCCCAAATGATTCAACTCGATCCAGCTGAATTGGCGGGTTTATGGTTGCAGCAAGCAGAGGCTCTGGCCGCGAGAAGCCAGCCTCGGGGTGGCCTCGCAGCGGGCACAACGAAAGCGTCGCATTTACCCCCTGAATTTGGAGTTTTTTCTGCTGCCTCTGCATTTGACCCAGAGGCTCAACCCTCCCCCTTCGAACCCACAAGAGCGCGAAGTTTGAGCAAGTCAGCTGCGCGCGCCCGACCCGACGGAAAGTCATGGCAACAAGATCAAAACGGCAAATGGCGCTTGGTTCCCTCACAAAGCGCCCCAAACTTCGCAGAGCTAGGGCCAAGAACACCACCCGCCAGCCGTTCCGACCATGCCATACGGCTCATTTTGAGCAATATGTCCCTTTGGGACCACCTGTCAGCAGAGGACCACACTTTGCTGGGCAATTTACCCGGACAACATGGTGAGTTGGTGCGCTGGCTAGAAAGTCAGTTTCACGATCATGGTCCTTTGGCCTGGGGCACGCTTCAAGAAGAAATCAAAAACCAAGCCTTCAGTTCCCTGGCCGATCAATTGATGGCGTCCCACTTACCCACAGATTCCGACAAACTTGAAGGCGCTGAGCCTGGCGAAGCCAACAAAGAGCTGCGGCTGCTGCTCAACTTGATGCTCATAGACCAGCTCAAGACGCTCGAAACACAGGCCTTAAAGGCTGCCGAAACCGGACAAGATCCCGAGGCTCTTCAGCGATGGCGCGAACTGCACCAACGCAGAAGAACGCTGATGGAGACAGAAATTCATTGATTCAAAGTGTCCGATTTGGGTATAATCCTTTTTCCTGACAAGAGCGACAGCAACACCTCCGGACCCGGCCACCGCCTCAGCGCAACTCCCACCACGGGACGGCCAAATGACCGCAAGGACTGCACTCCAAATGTTCGCCCAAACATCTTGTCAATAAGCCCTTGCAATTGATGCCCCTGCCCTCAGGTGGCTATTTGCATTCTCTCTTGCGCCAGAAGTTTGTGGCGCAGCGTTTGTTTCCAAGTCAGTTTGAAGTATTGAGGTCCATCATGCCCGCTCCAAAGCCGAAGAAGCCCGTTAAAGCACAAGCCAAATCTGGCGCTAAGAAACCTGTGAAAACCGTTGCCAAACCCGCAGCCAAACCGATTACAAAGCTTGTTGCAAAACCAACAGCCAAACCGATCAGCAAAACTGCCCCCCAGGGAAAGGCCAAAGCAACGGCAAAATCAAGTCCGGTCAAAGCCAAAGCGCTCGTGAAAGCCCCAGCCAAAGCACTTCTCAAACCCACTGTCAAAGCCGTGGTGAAAAAGAATGCCAAAGTGATCGCCAAACCCGTCGCTAAAGCTGCTGCACCGGCAAAGAAAGTTAGCCCAGTGCCCGCATCCAAAAAAGCAATTCCCGTCAAAGTCGCAGCCAAGACTGTCGCCAAAGTTGTGGCAAAGCCGACATCAAAACCCGCTGCCAAAGTCGTCAAAACAGATCCGAAAAAAGCGACCAAAGTAGAAGAAACCCTTGTCTCCAAAGCCTCCGGCAAAGCGGGCAACAAAGCTGTCGTCAAAGCGCCTCCCATCAAACCCACCAAAACCACGGCGCCTGAGCTCGACGTGACAATCGCTGGCGCCAAGCGCGGCCGCAAACCCAAGGCGGGTAGCGCACCAATCGATGAAGACTTAAGTGGGATCGAAGACGACTTGGTTGGAGAACCCGTCGCTGAATCAACAGAAAAAGTCAAACCACTTCGCATGAAAATCAGCAAGGCCAAAGAACGTGCCTTGATGAAAGAGTTCGGCTTAGATGAAACTGTTTTGTCTGAAGAAGACATGGCCAAACGCCGTCAACGCCTGAAGGCATTGATCAAACTGGGCAAGACACGGGGTTACCTGACGCACGGCGAGATTTCTGACCATTTGCCCGATAAGTTGGTCGACGCTGAAACACTGGAAGTGGTGATTGCCACTTTGAACGACTTGGGTGTCGCTGTTTACGAACAAACTCCCGATGCCGAAACTCTGATCATCACGGACAATGCCCCAACAGGTTCTACCGAGGAAGAAGCGGAAGAGGCAGCTGAAGCTGCTCTGTCCACAGTAGACAGCGAATTCGGACGGACCACCGATCCTGTTCGCATGTACATGCGTGAAATGGGCACTGTCGAGTTGCTCACACGTGAAGGCGAAATTGAAATTGCCAAGCGCATTGAAGGCGGCTTGATGGACATGATGACGGCGATCAGTGCATCGCCTGCCACCATCGCAGAAATCTTGCGCTTGGCCGGAGAAATTCGCGAAGGCAGAGTGGTCATTTCTACCGTGGTCGACGGCTTCTCCAACATCAACGAAGCAGACGACTATGTGGCCGAAGAAGACTTTGATGAATTCGACGAGTCCGACGATGATGATGGCAAAGGCGGTTCTAAAGCCCTCACCAAGAAATTGGAAGAGTTAAAAAATCAAGCCCTTGAGCGATTTGATCGAATCACAGAACTGTTCGATAAAGTTCACAAAGTTTCTGCCAAAGAAGGCTGGGGCACGCCTGCTTACCAAAAGGCACAAAAGGAATTGTCTGAAGAATTGATGACTATTCGCTTTACGGCGAAGACCATTGAAAAGTTGTGTGACATGGTCCGAGGACACGTGGACGATGTTCGCAAAAAAGAACGTGAATTGCGTCGCATCATTGTGGACAAGTGCGGTTTTCCCCAAGACATGTTCATCGCAGAATTCAGCGGTCGCGACAAGAACAACCAGCGCATCAGTTCGAATTTGCTGAATTTGAAATGGATTGAAAAACAATCGGGTGCTGGCAAGCCATGGAGTACGGTCATGGGCCGCAACATTCCACCCGTGCAAGATTTGCAGCAGAAACTCACTGATTTGCAGACCCGCGTGGTGGTTCCCTTGGATGAACTCAAAGACATCAACAAGCGCATGAATGCCGGCGAACGCGCATCGCGACATGCCAAAAAAGAAATGATTGAAGCCAACTTGCGCTTGGTTATTTCAATTGCGAAAAAGTACACCAACCGTGGTTTGCAATTTCTCGACTTGATTCAAGAAGGCAACATTGGTTTGATGAAGGCGGTTGACAAATTCGAATACCGCCGTGGTTATAAGTTCTCCACCTATGCCACTTGGTGGATTCGTCAGGCCATCACGCGCTCCATCGCTGATCAGGCTCGCACCATCCGCATTCCAGTTCACATGATTGAAACCATCAACAAGATGAACCGCATTTCTCGTCAGCACTTGCAGGAGTTTGGCTTTGAGCCCGATGCCAGCATCTTGGCCGAGAAGATGGAAATTCCAGAAGACAAGATCCGCAAGATCATGAAGATTGCCAAAGAGCCTATCTCCATGGAAACGCCCATCGGTGACGACGATGACAGCCACTTGGGCGACTTCATTGAAGACAGCGCCAACACGGCGCCAATCGATGCTGCCATGCAAGCCGGTCTGCGAGATGTGGTCAAAGACATCCTAGACAGCCTCACGCCCCGCGAAGCCAAAGTGCTGCGCATGCGTTTTGGCATTGAAATGTCAACCGACCACACGCTTGAAGAAGTGGGCAAGCAATTTGATGTGACGCGCGAGCGCATTCGTCAGATAGAAGCCAAAGCACTTCGCAAGTTGAAGCACCCCAGCCGCAGCGACAAACTGCGAAGCTTCATCGATACGATGTAAGACACCTCTGCAGTGATGCAGCGTGCTCAAAAAAAAGCCTTCACAGCGATTTGCTGGAAGGCTTTTTTCATGAGATCCCCAGCAATTTCTGAATTTACTCACTGGCGATCACGATGGCTGCGCCCATGGCCAAAATCCCTCCTGGCAATGCCCAGTTGGACTTTTCTTGAGGTTGCTCTTCCGTGACAGGATCAAAGTTAACCGACAATTTAGGACGTCTTGCATCAACCACTCTCGCATGACCTACTTCACCCTTAATTTGTTTGGTTAATTGAACCAAAGCACCGTGCGCAGTGATCACCGAAACTTCATTGCCTGAGGCTTCTAGCAAACGAACCACATCTTCAGTTAATTCTTGAGTCCATGTTTGGCGCCACTTTTTTTGAGCAGGTTGAGTTAACCAGCGACTGGTGTGACGTTTTAGTCTAGGGGGGCACCCAATCAAGATCCACTTGGCAGTGACACTTGGAGTGCCATTGACAGGCAACATCGGAACCAATTGTTGGAGTGCATATTGCTTGTCGTCTAGGTAAACAATGAATGTTTCCATTTTTTTCTCCTGATTAATGAAGGGGTTAAAGGGACTGGGCGTTTGTGTCAGTTGGCACTTGTTTTCGGCTCACCCACCAGCCGGCGCCCAAAACACCTGCAATCGCAAGAACATAAGTTGCTCCGCGGGCCAAGTTATTCACAACTTGTCCGCCATCAAACAAAAAGTCGAGAAGCTTTTCATTGATGATCATCTGCGCAGCTGTGAAGGCCAATACGGCAGCGCCCAAATGAATGATCACAGGCCATTTTTCGACCAAGCGCAAAACCAATTTGCTGCCCAACACCACAATGGGAATGCTGATCAGCAAACCAATGACCACCAGATCAAAAGAGCCATTGGCAGCACCAGCGACGCCCAGTACGTTGTCCACTCCCATGAGCGCGTCGGCCACAATGATGGTTTTCATGGCGCCCCAGAATGTGGTGGCGCCAACGCCTTGGTGCTCATCCTCGGACGTATCAGAAATAAGCTTAAAAGCAATCCACAACAGGCCAAGACCACCCACCAACATGAGGCCAGGAATATTGAGGAGCCAGACAACACCGACGGTCATGGCAGAGCGAACCACGATAGCGCCCACAGTGCCCCATAAGATGGCTTTGTTTTGATGTTCTGCGGGTAGGTTTCGCGCAGCCAGTGCAATGACGATGGCGTTGTCGCCAGCTAAGACTAAATCGATGAGAATGATGGCAAGCAATGCTGACCACCATGGCATTGAGAACAATTCCATGAAAGACCTTCAATAACGATCCGAACAAGTTGCGATGCCAAAAGGCAATGCAACACGAGAGATCGAAGGTCTTGCTTTGCTTGTTATGAATCAGTTATATGCCCAACAAACCGGAAGTAAAAACTCCGTAATGACGATTTGTTGATCTCAACGTGCGCCTCTAGGCTGTACTGAACACGAAGAAATTGAGCTACTCCCCAACGATGTCAACATTAGAAAGGATGTCCGCCCGATTGCCAACACAACTTTCTTTTAGGCCCAATTTTTGTAGGGGATTTCGCTCTGACTGGAAATATGAAAAATTCTGAGGCAATCCACAGGACTCCTTCGCAAAAAGATTTGTCCAATGCCACAATGCCATTCATGAAACAGACTCTTTTCACTGTGATCAGCCTGTGTTTGCCTTTTTTAGCTTTTGCTCAAGGCATGGCACCAAAGTCTGCCGGCTTTGAAATCATGACCAATCGACAATCAGGTAACTGCATGGCATGCCATGATTTACCGGGCGTGTCCGGGTTCACCAGCAACTTTGCACCCCCACTGCAAGGCGTTGGGTCTAAATGGACAGTTGCAGAATTGACTCAATGGGTCAGTGATGCCCGAAAAATAAATCCCAACACACTGATGCCGCCTTTCGGGACGACACAAGGACTGACGAAAGTCATCTCTGATCGCGCTGTTTTGTCGCCAGACCAAATTTCTCAAGTTGTAGAGACTCTGATTTCATGGCGATGAAAAAACTGAATCCTTCTTGGCTTGCCCCAAGTCAACACAACCCAAAGCGCCGCATGAGCATTGCCTGGACACTGGGCTCAGTGCTGATGTCAGGCTCTGTTAATGCAGTCGCTTCCAACCTGAGTCAGTTATCGCCTGAGGGCATAGAACTGGTTTTTCCAAGGCTTGCAGACACAGGCAATGCTGTGCCCTTGGAAGCTCAAATCACAGCCCCTTCAGGTACCCACTTAACTCAATTGAAAGTGGTGCTTCCAGAAAATCCCAATCCTCTTGCTCTTCAATTGAAAATTTTGGGACAAGCTCGCCAATACCAATTGAGCACACGGCTGAGGCTTGCAGCCAGCCAATCAGTTTGGGTGCACGCCTCATTCAGCGATGGCAGTGAGCGCGCTCACAGTGCGCCCACCGTCATTACGTCAACCGCCTGTTTAGACGACTCCTAACACCCATGAGCCCACCTGTTTTAACGAAATTGGCCTTCATGGGCGCTGTGAAACCAGGCGCCACTGTGCAGGCACGGTGGTCTGCATCTCATCCGATGGACTCGGGCTTTAGAGTCGATGATTCTGGGCGACGTATTCCTCGAAATATCATCCACAGCGTCAGCGTGTTTCTCAATGAACAACTGATTCTAGAAGCAGATTTAGGAACCGCCATGACATCACCCGTCTATTTGGCATTTTCATTGGTAGTTCCAGCTGAAGGCGGTATGGTGAAAGTTGTTTGGAAAGACGATCTCGGAGTCATGGGCGAGACACTGCAACGTTTGGTGCTGTGACGCCATGCACGTGCAAGGCATCTTAGGTTTGTTTCAAGTGACCTCACTTCTAAATTCAAAGTGCGTCTTTATGTTGACCCTTTGCACAGTGTTTAATGTCTGTGCACAAACACCCCAGCCAACAAATTTGCGACAGAGCCTGCTAAGCGGCAATGCATTTTTAAGTCCTGCGATGCAAAACCTGCAGAAAGATGCAAGCGCCAATCCGGTAAGCTTGTGGCTAGAGCAGGGAAAATCACTTTGGGGCTCTTCCAACCAGCGCTCTGAGTGTTTTCAATGCCACGGTGATGTGCAGCGTATGAAAGGCGCTGCTACCCAGTTCCCAAAGTGGTCCACAAAATATCAAAAATTGATCAACTTGGAAGATCAAATTTTGCTTTGTTCTGAAAGAACATCGCGCCCCTTGAAAGGCCTTGAAAATGCCGAGGTCTTGTCTCTGAGTGCTTTACTTCATGAAGCCAGTCAAGGCCTGCCCTTTGCAGTCGCACCCAACCCAAGCAATCAAAAACAATGGCAGGCTGAGTTAAATGCGGGGGGTGCATTGTTTACAACACGCATCGGCAGAATGAACTTGGCTTGCACCCACTGCCACGATCAGCAAATTGGCAAACAAATGCGGGCCGATGTGATATCGCCTGGACACCCCACTGGGTTTCCCATCTTCAAGATGAGTTGGCAAAGTATGGGATCTTTGGACAGACGCCTGCGCGCCTGCTATTCGGGTGTTCAAGCAGAAGTACCCAAGCCCGGCAGCGCCGAGCTTCGTCAACTTGAATTGTTTTTAAAAATTAGATCTCAAGAACTGCCCGTTGAAGGGCCGTCCTTGCGACGTTGAATTTCTAAGCCACTCGCTATCCGTTCAGACGAACTTCAAACCTGCATTTTTCAAAGGCAAATCTCTGAGAGGCTTGCCGATTGCAGCAGAAATGGCATTGATCACGGCAGGCGCCACCACGCAAATGGTGGGCTCACCCACACCGCCCCAGAAGTCGTATGTGGGTACCAAAACGGTTTCAACTTTGGGCATCTGAGCCATTTTGAGCAATTGGTAGGTGTCAAAATTCTTCTCTTTGATGCGGCCATTTTCAACCGTGCATTCGCCAAAGAATGTGGCACTCAGTCCCATCACCACGCCACCCTCGACTTGTGCGGCGACTTGATGAGGATTGACAAAATGGCCTGCATTGGTGGCCAACACCATGCGCAAAACTTTGACTTCACCCTTAGGACTGACAGTGACTTCAGCAACCGCTGCCGAATAAGCACCATAGCCCATGAACTGCGCAATGCCTCTGAACACACCCGGTGCTGCGGGCTTGCCCCAATCACCTTTTTCTGCGGCGGCATTCAGAACTTGCAAATGCTTGGGATGGTTTTGCATCAAAGCTTGACGGAATGCCAAAGAGTCTTTGCCTGCAGCCCTGGCAACCTCTTCAATGAAACACTCCATGTAAACACCGTTTTGATTGGTGTTCACACCGCGCCATGGACCAACCGGCACATGGGTGTTGCGAATCGCGTATTCAGTGAGTAAATTGGGAATGGTGTAACCCAATTGTGCGTCGCCGGGTTGCGACCAGAACCCCTGCAATTGACGTTCGTCCTTACCGTCTTTGATAGCGGAAGGATTCACCCATGCGTTGATGGACTGGCCGGATGATCGGAGCGTCATCCCAACCAAGTTACCCTTGTCGTCCAAGCCCGCTTTCATATAGCATTGAGAGAGAGGGCGATAGTAATCGTGGGTTTGGTCTTCTTCACGCGTCCAAATCATTTTGACAGGCGTGCCTGGAAACTGCTTGGCAATTTTGACGGCTTGAGACACAAAGTCTTGTTGACCGCCTTTGCGCCCAAAGGCACCTCCCAAATCAGTGACATAGACTTCGCACTTTTCAAGTGGCAAGCCCGCAGTTTCGGCCAGCACCGCCAAGGAAGCTTCGGCATTTTGGGTGGGCGTCCATACCTCAGCTCTCTCAGCAGTCCAACGCGCTGTGCAATTCATGGGCTCCATGGGGGAATGAGACAAAAATGGTGTGCTGTAAACGGCCTCAACTTTTTTCGGTGCATTGGCCACGACATTGATCGGATCGCCCTCATTGCGACCCGCATAGTTGCCCGGTGCAGTAAGACCTTCACTCAGATGTTTGGCAATCATGGCGCTGTTGACCTTCGCATTAGGGCCTTCGTCCCAAACGATAGGAAGTTGCACCAATGCATTTTTAGCGCGCCACCAAGAATCGGCCACCACTGCAACAGTGCTGGCATCGACTCGGACCACAGCCTTGACACCTCGCAATGTTTTAACTTTGCTATCGTCAAAGCTCACCAACTTGCCACCGAACACGGGGCAATCCATGACCGTGGCACACAGCATGCCGTCCATCTTCAAATCAATGCCATAAATGAGTTTGCCGTTGAGCTTGTTGGCTGTGTCTAGGCGTTTGACAGATTTACCGGCAATTTTCCAAGATCGCGGATCCTTCAGAACAACGGTTTTCATGTCGGGTACCGGCAATTTAGCCGCAGCAGCAGCTACCTTGCCATACGTTGTCTTGCGACCTGATGAAGCATGGGCAATGACGCTGTTTGCAACTTCAAGTTCTGCCACCGGCACATTCCACTCATTGGCCGCGGCTTGCATGAGCATCATGCGAGCCACAGCGCCGCCGCGGCGAACGTAATCTTGGGAACCACGAATGCCCCGACTGCCACCGGTGCTCATATCGCCCCAAGCTCTCTTGCGTTTTAAATTTTGACCCGCGGTGGGCGACTCTGTGGTGATTTTTGACCAATCGCACTCTAATTCTTCGGCCACCAATTGCGCCAAGCCTGTGCGAGTACCCTGCCCCATTTCAGAACGAACCACCCGAACCACACAAGTGTCGTCGGGCTTGACCACCACCCAAACGCCCACCTCGGAGTTTGTTTCTGCGCTTTGGGCGAGTGCTTCTGAGGTAGGCAACAAGGGAAGGCCTAAAGCCAAGCCACCGCTGGCCATGGCGGATGTTCCCACCATGAAACTGCGGCGTGTCAGTTGAACTGGAGAGGTTTGAATTTGATTCATGTTGTTTCTCCTTAAACTTTGATTTGCTGAACCAAAGCAGCAACTTCACCGCTGTCGGACTTGGTCAATTTTTTTGTTCCAGCCGCCACATGAATCGCTTCGCGAATGCGTTGGTAGGTTCCACAACGACAGATGTTGGTCATGGCCAAATCGATGTCTTTGTTGGTAGGTTTGGGTTTGCGCTTCAACAATGCCGACGCAGCCATGATTTGACCCGACTGGCAGTAACCGCACTGAGGGACATCCACCTCGGCCCAGGCTTTTTGCACGGGGTGCTGGCTGCTGTCTGACAGACCTTCAATGGTGGTTATTTTGCGACCCGTCATGGCAGAGCCTGGGACGGAGCAAGAACGAACGGGCTGACCGTCAACGTGAACTGTGCAGGCACCGCATTGGGCAATACCGCAACCGAACTTGGTTCCAGTGAGGCCTAGAACTTCTCGGACAACCCAGAGCAAGGGCATCTCTGGCTCAGCATCAATTTTTTGGACTTTGCCATTCACATTCAGTGCATACATGTCTTATCTCCTAGTTAAGCGGACGAAAACTGCGTCAGTATTGGGACATTTTGATTTCAAAAGAATGACCTTACTTTCATTACAGTTGAATTTTTTCATAAAAAAAAAGGCCAAAGCCTCTTTTCCTAGGGTTTACACCGCCAGCGCAGACCGCGCTGTCTTGGCATTGATTCAAAAAATTTCTGTATCGACCTCAGAGTTGGCTTGAGCGTTGTAACGATTCCCCTGAACCGTTTTTTCATTGATTAAGCCATCAAGCTGAGCGATCAAATCGGTACTTAACTTCACATCCGAAGCGCCCAAGTCGTCTTTCAAGTGCGACACGCTGGTGGTGCCTGGAATGGGAATGATGTGCGGCGCTTTAAGGAGAAGCCAGGCCAAGGCCAGTTGGGCTGGCGAACATTCAGCTTCGTTGGCCAGGGCTTGGTATGGCGCAAAGAGTTTGAAATTGGCAGCGTAATTCTCGGCTGTGAATCGCGGCATGGATTGACGAATGTCTTTGGCATCCAAGGATTCAATGTTCAAGGGGCCACACAAGAAACCTCTGGCCACTGGACTGAAAGCCACAAAGGTGATGCCCATTTCATCGCAGGCTTTGAGCACTGCAATTTCTGGGTTCCGTGTCCACAAAGAATATTCAGTTTGCACTGCAGTGATGGGATGAACGGCATGCGCTTTGCGAAGGGTACTGGCTGAAACTTCTGACAAACCAATGCTTTGAATTTTGCCTTGACGCACCAAGTCACTGAGTGCGCCAACGCTGTCCTCGATGGGTACTTTTTTGTCCCAGCGGTGAAGGTAGTACAGATCGATGACGTCGGTTTGCAAGCGCTTGAGTGCGTCTTCACAGGTTTTGCGAATGGTTTCAGGTCGGCCATCGATGACGCGAACCAACTTGCCATCGCCATTGACATCCACGCCTGTCATGCCACATTTGCTGGCCAAAGTGAACTTTTGGCGGTGCGACTTCAACACTTTGCCGACCAAGGTTTCATTGCTGCCAAAACCATACAGCGCAGCGGTGTCAAAAAATGTCACCCCCTGATCAAGGGCAGTGAGAAGCACACGCTCAGCTTGCTCTGCTGAAACCGGCTCACCATAAGCATGGCTTAAGTTCATGCAACCCAAGCCTATTTCGCTGACTTGGAAGGGACCTAATTTTCTATTTTTCATGCGTTAACTTTGAGAGAAAAGTGACAGATTAAGCCAAACGGGCCACATTGCGAAGAACTTCTGGCGCAGTGGTTTTCAACCCGAAGTACTCCAGATAAGCGGGAATTTGTTCAAACAACATGTCAGAGCCTACCTGAACTTTGCACCCTCGGTTTTGTGCTGCAGTCAAGAACGCCGTCATTTCTTGGCGCATCACCACCTCACCCACCAGGGTTTCAGGTGCAATGCGCGAGACGTTCATCGGCAAGGGATCCCCCTCATTCATGCCCATCGGCGTGGCGTTCACCACCAAATCGTGCCCATCAGGGTCATTCGATCCCACTTGGACTTTGATGTGGGGGTATTCAGATTGCAAGCGCTTGGCCAAGCCATCACAGACGCTTGTGTTGACATCAAACAAGCTGATGGCGGCAATTTGTTCGGCGGCCAAGGATGCGGCAATGGCTGACCCCACGCCACCCGTGCCCACCACCAAGACACGCTGACCGTGTAAATCAAAGCCTTTGCGTTTCACACCGCGAACAAAACCTGCACCATCGAACATGTCGCCCACCAACCTGCCCTTTGCATCCAGCTTCACGGCATTGCAGGCACCGGCCACTTTGACTGTGGGGGTGACCTCTTCCAACAAGTCAAGTGTTGTGACCTTGTGCGGCATGGTAATCAATGCGCCTCTTATGTTGGTCAGAGTGAACACAGATTTTAAAAATACAGGGTAATGCTCAGCCAGGCAACCCATTGGCACCACTACCGCATTGATGCCTTCTTTTTCAAAATAAGGGTTATAGATGAGCGGCGATTTAAAACTGTGCGTGGGATGGCCAATGTGGGCGATCAACTCGGTCTGGCCGTCGATGTTCATTGGGTGATCACGCGTTCAGTTGTTGCTCTAAATCGTGCAAAACTTTGTAGCAAGGCAGCACTTGGGCCACACTGGCGTTGGGCTCACGACCTTCTTTGATGGCAGCGAAAAATTCTCGGTCTTGCAACTCAATGCCATTCATTGAAACAGCCACTTTGGAGACATCGATTTGCTCCTCTTTGCCAGTGAACAAGTCGTCATAACGTGCCAAATAGGTGCCCGTATTTCCGATGTATCGGAAATAGGTGCCCAGGGGACCGTCGTTGTTGAAGGACAAGCTCAAAGTGCAAATGGCACCATTTGCCGCTTGCAACTGAATGCTCATGTCCATGGCAATGCCCAGCGATGGATGAATGGGGCCTTGAACCGCGTTGGCTTTCACAATGGGGCTGCCTGCTTGATACGCAAACAAATCCACAGTGTGCGCGGCATGGTGCCACAGCAAATGGTCAGTCCAGCTGCGCGCTTGACCTAAAGCATTCATGTTAGTGCGCCGAAAGAAATAAGTTTGCACATCCATTTGCTGGATGTTGAACTCACCCGCTTTGATTTTATTGTTCACCCATTGATGGCTGGGATTGAAACGGCGTGTGTGGCCGCACATGGCCACTTTGCCTGATTCTCTGGCAAGACGAACCACTTCGTTAGCGTCTTTCCAACTGTCAGCCAAAGGGATTTCCACTTGAACATGCTTGCCTGCTTTAAGACAAGCAATGGACTGAGACGCATGCATTTGCGTCGGTGTACACAAAATGACGGCGTCCACTTCTGGCAAGGCCAAGCTGTCGGCCAAGTCTGTTGTGACATGGTGGATGCCATATTTATCTGCAACTTCCTTTGTTTTGTCGAACTCGCGACCCACGAGAGAAACAACTTCGATCCCTGTGATATTTTGGATGCCGTCTAAGTGCTTGATGCCGAACGCACCCGCACCTGCCAAAGCAACTTTGATTGTTTGAGACATTCGATTTTTCCTCAGTTCAAAATTGGTTTTCTAAGATCACGTGGCCCACTGCCGTGTTAGAGGCGGGCACGTGGTAAAAGCGTTTTTTTAAGATGGGGGCTTTGCCACCGTTCACATCATTCATGGCACCGCGCGCAATCAACCACATCACCAACTCGATGCCTTCGCTTCCCGCATCACGGACATAGTCAATGTGGGGGGTGTCTGCCGCAGCTTGCGGGTCACTGATCAGTTTGTCCAAAAATGCATTGTCAAATTCTTTGTTGATCAAGCCAGCCCGTGCACCTTGAAGTTGGTGGCTCATGCCACCCGTGCCCCAAATGTGCACATTGATGTCTTCATCGTAACTCTCAATGGCTTTTCGAATGGCTTTGCCTAGGTTAAAGCAGCGTTGGCCACTGGGTACAGGGTATTGCACAACGTTGACCGCAAAAGGAATGACGGGACATGGCCACTCAAACTTGTCTGCGGGCGGTTGACCGCACATCAATGAAAGCGGCACGGTCAGGCCATGGTCCACATCCATTTTGTTCACGATGGTAAGGTCGAAATCTTGTTGAATGACAGACTGCGCAATGTGCGACGCAAGTTCTGGATGGCCATGCACCACTGGAACAGGTCGTGGCCCCCAACCTTCATCAGCGGGCTGAAACTGAGCAGCAGTCCCGATGGCGAAGGTTGGAATCATGTCCAAGCTGAACGCGGTAGCGTGATCGTTGTAAACCAAGAAAACAACATCGGGCTTGTTGTCTTTCATCCATTGCTTGCCATATTCGTAGCCCTTGAACAAGGGCTGCCAGTAAGGCTCTTGGGTTTTACCCAAATCGAGTGCAGCTCCAATAGCAGGCACGTGGGACGTAAAAACGGAGGCAGTGATTTTGGCCATGGTCAGTTTGCTTTCTTGCCGGCAGCGCCTTGGGGTTGGTTTTTATCTTGCGCATCGCCCTCTTCACCCACAAAGCGGTTGCCTTTGACAGAGCGACCCCCTGCCAACATCATGTTTCGGTATTCCTCTTCTGTCATTCCAGTCATGGAGCCTGCCATTTGCTGAAAGCTCTTGCCATCCGTGGCACCAATTTTGGCCAAAAAATAAATATTGCCGCCAGTTCGCATGCACCAGTTCAAGTCACGCGCAATCACCGCTTGCTTTTGTTCTTCTGTCATAGCCCATTCGTCCAAATAAGCACGCTCATTGGCCTTGAAGCGCTCACGGTTTTCAGCCCTCATGAGAGACATGCAAAACTGGTTAATCCAGTAGCCTTTGCGACTTTGTTCGGCATCAAAAATAATGGTGCCGGGCACATCCAAGTAGGGTTTATCAAGTGCCATTAAAGAGTCTCCTCAGGCCAATACAAACGCATTGGGTTGTCAACCAGCAGTTTCTTTTGTTGCGCCGGCGTAGTGGCAATGTGGGGAATGAAGTCGACCAACAGACCATCGTCTGGCATGTGTTTCTTTAAATTGGGGTGTGGCCAGTCGGTGCCCCACAACACCCGATCGGGAAACTCTTGCACAATGGCTTTGGCAAAAGGCACGACATCTTGGTAGGCATTTTTTTCGCCATGAAGTGCAGGTGCACCTGAAGACGACAAGCGCTCAGGGCAAGTCACCTTGCTCCATACATTGGGATGTTCACGCATGAACTTCAGGAACAATTGAAACTGCGGACCTTCGACCGGAAGTTTGACATCAGGTGTACCCATGTGGTCCACCACCAAAATGGTGGGGAGGCCTGTGAAGAAATCCCAAAGTTCTGGCAAGTCAACGGCTTCAAAATAAATGACCACATGCCAGCCTAGTTTGGCAATGCGGGTTGCAATTCCCATGAGTTCTTCTTTGGGGGTGAAATCCACCAAACGTTTCACGAAATTGAAACGCACGCCGCGAATGCCTGCATCGTGCATGGCCTGTAATTCTTCGTCGGTCACCGTGCGCTTCACAGAAGCCACGCCCCTGGCTTTGCCATTGGAATGTAACAAGGCATCTATCGTCGCACTGTTGTCAGTGCCATGGCAGGTTGCCCCCACCACCACATTTCGCGAAAAACCCAAGTGATCACGCAGTGCATACAACTGATTTTTGGAAGCATCACATGGTGTGTACTTTCTTTCTGGCGCATACGGGAATTCAGCGCCAGGTCCAAAGACGTGGCAATGCGCATCCACTGCGCCTTCAGGCAACTTGAATTGAGGTTTGCTGGGGTTGGCGTACCAATCTAGCCAACCCGGTGTTTTTTGAAATTCCATAAAAACTCTCTGATGCAAAATAAATTAATCGATGTATTTCAAACCTGCCTTGGCCAAGGGTTCGCGCATGTTGTACATGTCGAGACCCAACACACCAGCGGCCAACTTGGCGCGCTTTTCACCTTCATTGGCTTCACGCGCCTCAGCGGCATCTGCCACTTTCTGAGCCCACTGAGCAGGAACCACCACCACGCCATCGTCGTCAGCCACGATGGCGTCGCCAGGATTGACATTCACGCCAGCGCAGACCACAGGGATGTTCACCGATCCGAGTGTTGATTTGATGGTGCCCTTGGCGCTGATGCCTTTGCTCCATACAGGAAAACCCATGGCCGTCAGTTCGCGCACATCGCGAACACCCGCATCGATGACCAAGGCTTTTGCACCACGCGCCATGAAGGACGTGGCCAACAAGTCACCAAAAAAACCGTCACAGTTGTCTGCGCTGATAGCGGCCACGACAATGTCGCCGGGTTCAATTTGTTCTGCCACCACATGCATCATCCAGTTGTCGCCAGGGTGCAATAGGACCGTGACGGCTGTGCCCGAGACGGGTATCCCACTGTAAATGGGTCGCATGTATTTCTGCATCAAGCCCACCCGACCCATGGCCTCATGCACGGTGGCCACACCAAAGCGGCCCAATTTTTCTACGGCTACTTTGTCGGCGCGAGTGATGTTGCGTTTGACGATGCCAAGTTCGGTCATGCTAAATCCAATGTAAAAAATTAAACAACACGCGAGTCTTGAAAGTTTTTAAAGCCCTTTGGCTTTCAAGTGAGCATCTAATCGCGGGAAGACATGTCGCGTGTTGCCCTCGTATATTTTGTAACGTTGATCGTCATTCAAAATTTGAGAAGATTGAATATACCGTTTGGTGTCGTCGTAATAATGGCCAGTCTCAGGGTCAATGCCACGAACAGCACCAATCATTTCTGACGCGAATAAAATATTCTCCACAGGAATGACTTTGGTCAACAAGTCGATGCCAGGTTGGTGATAAACGCAGGTGTCAAAAAAGATGTTGTTGAGCAAGTGCTCTTGCAGCAAAGGTTTTTTTAACTCTTGCGCCAAGCCGCGAAAACGCCCCCAATGATAAGGTACTGCGCCACCTCCATGCGGAATCAAAAATTTCAAGCTGGGAAAATCTTTGAACAAATCGGACGTGAGGCACTGCATGAAGGCGGTGGTATCCGCATTCAAGTAGTGCGCGCCCGTGGTGTGAAAACAGCTGTTACAACTGGTGCTCACATGAATCATGGCGGGGATGTCGTAGGCTACCATTTTTTCGTAAAGGGGATACCAGTGTTTGTCGCTCAAAGGCGGTGATGTCCAGTGTCCGCCCGAAGGATCTGGGTTCAAATTGATGCCTACATTGCCAAACTCTTTCACACAGCGCTCAAGTTCAGGAATGCAAGTGGCAGGGTCTACGCCAGGTGACTGCGGCAGCATGGCCACTGGCACAAAGTTGTCAGGGAAAAGTTGGCTGACTCGATAGCAAAGTTCATTGCAAATGCTCGCCCATGTGGCGGACACATTGAAATCGCCAATGTGATGCGCCATGAAACTGGCGCGGGGACTGAACAGCGTCAAATCCGAGCCACGCTCTTTCATCAAGCGCAACTGATTGGCTTCAATTGTTTCTCGCAATTCATCGTCGCTGATTTTAAGGTCTGCCACTTTGGGGCCCAACTTAGGCGTGCTCAAGTTGGCAATCTGTTCGTTGCGCCAGTTTTCAAGTGCTTTGGGTGCTGTGGTGTAGTGACCGTGACAGTCAATGATCAAAGGATTTTTGAGACTCATGTTGATTCCAATATGACAATAAGATTTGCGCTGCCAGTCCTTAGCGACCCGACCAGACGGACGCAGGCACCATAGCCTCACCTCGCATCAACAACCGAGCTGTGCGAAGCAAGGCTGCCTGGGTTACATTTTGCCCTCCCGGCAATTCAGATGCGACCTGCGTTTGCAATGCCACACTGAACTCACCCGTGGGGTGTTCTACAGACACATTTTTGTTGGCCCCGGAGGGCATGACAGCTACGCCATCGCACACAGAACCTTCTAAAACACAGGCCGTGCCCACGGTCACAGCGGCCAAAACGCCAATGGCGTCATGGCAAACATGCGGAATGAAGCTGCGCGTGGCCAGAGCGCCGCCTTGTTGAGGCGGTGCAATCAGGGTCATCTTGGGGTAATTTTTCTGACGCACATCCCCCAATCCCATCAGCAAAGAAACCTGTAATCGCAAGGCTTCAATTTTGGCTTTGAGTTCGGTATCCGCATTCATCTCTGCGACGGATTCATAACCGGTTCGCCCAACATCGCTGGCTTTGAAAAGAACCAAAGGCATGCCATTGTCGATGCAGGTGACATCCAAAGTGAACGTCTCAAAGCCATCTGCCATGATTGTCAATGTATCTTTGACATGACCCGTGGGCAACAAGCTGGAACAGACCGAACCAGCAGTGTCGAGAAAATTAATCACAATGGGAGCGGATGTTCCTGGCGCACCATCAATTCGTGCAGTGCCTTCATATTGAACAACCCCACCCCGAGTGTCTACGGTGATGTCGCACTGCATGTCGGTGTTCAGGGTCAACACGCGAAAGGTGCTTTGATCGCCCTGCGCTTGCAGCATGCCTGTTTCAAGCGCAAATGGGACCACAGCGGCCAGCATGTTGCCGCAATTTGGCGTGGTATCGACGGTGTCTTTGTCAGGTTGCAACTGAGCAAACAAAAAATCCAAGGCGACACCCGGCACTGAACTTTTTTGCACGATGCCGACCTTGCTGGTGAGCGGATGAGCACCACCCAAGCCATCAATTTGACGCTTGTCAGGGGAACCCATGACGGCCAGTAAGACTCGATCTCGGGTTGGGATGTCTGAAGGCAAGTCAACTGCGTTGAAAAAAGGGCCCTTGGAGGTCCCCCCTCTCATGAACAAGCAAGGAATGGCGGTTTGAGCGCTTTGCTTCATATCTACCTGAAGTGAACAAAATGAAATCCCATTTTCTGCGATCCAAAAGCAGGAGACTAGGGCCTAGAGACTCTATCTGATAGATCAAAAAAGCATAACCGCTCATGCGTTATGGCAAAATATTCGCATGGACTTAAAGCAATTGGAATATTTCGTGCGCGTGGCGGAGATGGGCAGCTTCACTCGCGCCGCCATCGCCCTGAATGTCGCTCAACCAGCACTCAGTCGACAAATCAGGCTTTTGGAAGTTGAACTCCGACAAAACCTCTTGAAAAGAAATGGTCGAGGCGCAAGCCCCACGGAAGCCGGTCAACTGATGCTTGAGCATGGCAGGGGCATCCTGCATCAAGTTGAACGCGCTCTTGAGGAACTGGCCCGAGCCCGCAGTGGCCTGACAGGCAGAGTCGCTCTTGGCTTACCTCCCAGTGTGGCCCGCGTCTTAACGGTTCCTCTCACCCGCGCCTTTAGGGAAAAAATGCCGGATGCACATTTGTCCATCAGCGAAGGCTTATCGGCGGCCATGCAAGAAAGTTTGCTCAATGGCCGCCTTGATATTGCGCTGCTGTACAACGCAAAAGCCACCACCGGCTTGGAGATTTCCAATTTGGTTCAAGAGGAACTTTGGCTGGTCCAAGCCAGGCCGGCTGGCTTGCAAGAAGATCCCCCGCCACCCGCATTGCCGTTAAAAGATGTTTCCAAACTGCCTTTGGTCATTCCAAGCCGGCCTAACGCCATTCGCATGCATGTTGAGTCAGAGATGGCAGCCATTGGTTGCAGGCCCCATGTGGCTTTGGAAATTGATGGCGTGACTTCCATATTGGAATTGGTGGCAGATGGCGCGGGCTGCGCCATTTTGTCGCGCAATGCGGTGACGCGTTCAATCAATCCTTCCGCCTTCGCAACGCGCCCCATTTCAAATCCACCTTTGAGCATTCAACTGTGCAGCGTAGTGAGCTCTCAACGACCCAGCACTTTGACACAGCAAGCCACGCTGAACCTGATTCGTGAAACAGCACAGCAACTTTTAGAGTCTGTCTCAACAAAGCACTCTCCGCCATCGAAATACTCAAGCCTGCGGGTCTAGTCGCTGATACGGGTCAAAAGGAATGACTCTTGAGCAACCACAGCAAAATATTGAGACTGAAAAATGAGCCCATGGTGGTCACCAGCAAAGTAGCGGCACTCAAACCATCGTGACCATGCTTTTGTGTGAGGATGGGATAAATACCCATCATCGGCATAGCGCAGGTCAGAAGCACAGCCGTTCGCATGACGGGGTCTTGAATAGGCACAAGCCACAGCAGAACAGCAGCCATCACCAAGGGATGAAGAATCAACTTGCCCGCTGCAATTTGTCCCACACTAGAGCCCATGCCTTTCACAGGCAAGCCTACCAAACTGCCACCAATGACAAACAACGCTAAAGCGCCACTCGCTTGCGCAAACAAAGTGACGGTTCGACTCAAACTTGAAGGCAACTGAACTTCAAACCATGAGAACAAAAAGCCCAGCACAATGCCCCATATCATGGGGTTGTAAAACATGCCTTTCAATGTTTGCGCCAAAATTTGATACCAGCGCTGTTGTCCACCACCGGTTTCTGCCCAAGCCAACAAAAGAGGAATGATGAGCAAATTCTCAACCAACATGTTGAGGGCCAAAGACACCCCCGCAATCGGTCCAAGACTTAACAAGGCAATGGGATAACCCACAAAGCCACTGTTTGGGCAGGTCGTGCCCATGGCGAAGCAACTGCTCATGCTTCGGCTGTCACGGCGAATTCGCAAAGACCACAACAAACTAATGACCACGGTGAAGAGTGAGCCTACAGCATAAGCCACCAAATATTCAGAATTCAAAACATCCGTCAGTGATCGCTGCGATAAGGCATTGAACAACAAAGCAGGCATGGCCACTTTGACCACAAAGCTACCAAAGACACGCATGTCAGACTTGGGGAAAACACCCGACCTTGTAAGTCCATAACCCATTGCAATCGCCACATAAATAGGGATGGTGATCGAGAGAATTTCCAACATGCCTTGCTACTGCTTCAAATTTTTGAATTCACTGTTTTTGAATACCTGCGCGCTGAATCACTTCTCCCCAGCGTTTGGTTTCACTGCTGAGCAAGTCTGCCGCTTGCTGCAAAGTGCTGGGTTGAGGGTCGACATTCATGTCTGACAATTTTTTCCGAACGTCGGGATTGTTCAACACATTTTGAATTTCTAGATTCAACTTCTGCACCACGTCTTTGGGTGTTTTCGAAGGAACCGCCAAGGCATTCCAAGAAGCGGCGTACAGGTTGCGGATACCTGATTCCTTTGCAGTGGGCACCTGGGGCAACGCAGCGGCACGTTTGTCACCTGTCACGGCCAACGCACGCAAAGCTTGCCCCTTAATTTGCGGCAATACAGGCGCCAAAATCTCAACACCTACATCAATCTGCCCCCCTCGAAGCGCAGTGAGTACTGCAGGCGTGCCGTTGAATGGAACCACTTGCGCATCAATGCCAGCGGTCGACTTGAACAACTCAGCCGCCAGATTTTGGGTACTGCCCACATTGATGCTGCCAATGTTCAATTTACCAGGGTTGGCCTTGGCGTAGGTGAGCAATTCAGCCAGGGTCGAAAATTTTGACTCTTGAGGCACCACGATGGCAATGTCAAACGTACCCAGAATGGACAAGGGTGTTAAATCTTTTTCAGCGTCATAAGGCAAAGTTTTGAACAAACTCGCACTCACGGCTGTGGCATTGGACATGAGCAACAAGGTGTACCCATCAGGCGCCGACTTGGCGACAGCGTCGGTGGCCACGACACCGCCTGCACCAGGCTTGTTTTCAATCACAATGCTCTGGCCCAAGTTCTCACCCAATTTTTGCGCCACAGTGCGGGCCGTCAGGTCGGCAACGCCACCAGCGCCAAAGGGCACCACAATTTTGAGGGGTTTTACAGGAAATGCTGTTTGTCCAACAGCCTGCAAACTGAGCATGAACAAACAAAAGATACCTACAATTTTTGAACGTAAATTTTTCATCATTTTCTTACATTGAGTTTTCAGCGGCCAACAATCTGTCAATCACGCGGCGTGACATCACTCCCCCCGCATCAATTGACAAAACTTTGAGCTTGCGCTCTGGGTTTTCGTCAAGGTTTCTTTGCTGTCTTTCGAGCATCTCGAGGTCTTCAGAAAAGATTTTGCCTTGTCCGTCTCGAATTTGTGCCGTCAGTGCTGTGTCTTCAGGTTTGAATTGGCGCACCATGCCCCAAAAATAATGAATGGTGCTGTCCGTTTCCGGTGTGATGAAGTCAACCACCACACTGTAGGCCTTGTGCTGGGGATCAGCAGCATAGCCGCCCTTACCCGCCAAGGCCACCCCGACTTCTATCAACACGTGGCTGGGCGGCGTGAATTTGCAAATTTGCCAACGGTCTACCGTGGCATCGTCAGGAAGGTCGTTCGCACGCATGGCCATTTTCCAAAAAGGAGGCGCCTTGATGCCTTCCATGAAACGACTGGTAATGACACGATCTCCTTCAGTCACAGTGCGGCTAGGCGTTTCGTCTATTTCAGGTTGCCCTATGCTGGTGCTGTGGACATAGGTTTCATGGGTCAAGTCCATCAGGTTGTCGATCATCAATCGGTAATCACATCGGATGTGATACAGACCGCCACCATAGGCCCACTTGGGGTTTTCAAACCATTCGAACTCTGGCATTTTGCCCGGGTCTGCCAGGTTGGGATCTCCCGGCCAAACCCAGACGAAACCATACCGCTCAAGGGTCGGATAGTGTTTGACGGGCTCGAATCCTCGGACCTGATGGCCTGGCATGCTCACCGTATGGCCATCACAACCCATGACCAAGCCGTGATAACCACAAACCAATTGACCGTTGCAAACGCGCCCAAGCGAAAGAGGTGTGCCGCGATGCGGGCAAAAATCTTGGACAGCGGACACTTTGCCCTTTGCATTTTTAAAGAAGACCATCGCTTCATTGCAAACTTTGCGGCCCAAAGGTTTGTCTGTGATTTCTTCGGCCTGACAGGCCACATACCATGTGTTTTTCAAAAACATTTCGATCCTCACATTAACTTTTTAGTCACACCCAACAATCGGTCAAGCAATTCTGGCTGATCGCGCAGTTCAGCGGCGCTGCCAGAATGAACCACTTCACCATGGTCCAGCACCACCACCTGATCACTGATCGCCAAAATGGCTTGAGGGTGCTGCTCCACAATGATGGCTGACAAACCCTCCTCCTGCGTGATCCGTGAAATAGCCCTCAACAACTCCTCTACGATGATAGGGGCTAAACCTTCCAGCGGCTCATCCAACAACAACAAGCGGGGATTCAGAACCAGCGCCCTGCCAACTGCCAACATTTGTTGCTCGCCGCCCGAAAGTTGCGTCCCCAGATTGGTCTTTCTCTCAGCAAGCCTAGGAAACAATTCGTAAACACGCTGGGGCGTCCAAGGCGCACCCACTTGATGTGTTCGCGAAGCGCGGGCGACAGCCGTCAAATTCTCATGCACCGTGAGTGATTTGAAAATATTTCGCTCTTGAGGCACCCACCCCACCCCCGCTGCGGCGCGCTGGTTCGATGGCAATTGACTCAGCTCAAGACCCGCAAACTCAATTCGACCCGCATGCTGTTGGGTGGCGCCGGCCAATGTATCGAGGAGCGTTGTTTTGCCAGTGCCATTGCGGCCCAACAAGGCCAAGGTTTGACCCTCATTCAAAGTCAAACTCACACCCTGCAAAACAACCGCCTCACCATAACCGGCTTTGAGATTGCTGATTTCCAAAAGTTTGGCATTACCCATGATGCAAGGCCTCACCATGTCCAAGGTAAACAGCTTTCACCCGTGCATCATTGGCAATTTCAGAGGGTGTGCCTTCAGTTAAAACTGCGCCATTGACCAAGACCGTGATGGTCTCCGCAAAATCAAATACCAAGTCCATGTCATGCTCAATGAGCAAGACCGAAACGTCCTTTGGCAAACTGGCAACCGTTCGCAGCAATTCCTCACGTTCACCGGCCGGCACACCCGCCACCGGTTCATCCAACAAAAGAACGCTTGGCTCACAGGCTAGCGCAATGGCCATTTCGAGCAGTCTGCGTTTGCCATAGGGCATTTTCGAGGTCACTTGATTGTGAACTTCTGTGAGATGAAAAAGCGCCAGCAATTCTTCTGCTCGCTGCACCACATCGGCTCGATATCCCAGCGGACGCCAAACATTGGCACCCCCGCCTTTTTGCTGCGAGATCACCATGGCCAAGGTTTCCAATGGCGTCATGCTGTCAAACAACTGATTGATTTGGAAAGTTCTGACCAATCCCTTTTGCACGCGTCGATGGGGTGCAAGTTGTGAAATGTCTTCACCCTGCAAAAAAATCTGGCCAGAGGTTTGCGGCAGTACACCCGTCATTAAATTAAGCAACGTGGTTTTACCTGCGCCATTGGGACCGATCAATGCATGTCGTGCGCCATGGCGCAACTTCAGACTGACATGATCGGTGGCAGTGATGCCCCCAAATTTTTTCATGAGGTCGTGAGTTTCGAGGACCGTCGTCTCGACATTGGCTTGAGACATCTTAGGCACCTTGCTCATGGTCTGCCCCATTTCCAAGGTTTGAAAAGTTTGTCTCGCCCCACCAAAACCAAGACCACCAAGAACAATCCAATCCAAAAAGTCCAATACTGCGGTGTGATGCTGGAGATAAAGTCGTGCATGAATTTAAAGGCCACCGCACCCAATAAACCGCCATACAACCAGCCCACTCCGCCAATCACAAGCATGAGCATGACATCGGCCGAGCGGTCAAGCGCGAACACATCCAAAGAAGCGAAACCAGTTGTTTGCGCCATCAATGCGCCAGCAGCGCCCGCCAGACAAGCCGCCACGGTGTACACCACAGCAAGTTTGGCATTGGCATGAATGCCAATGGCCGAAGCGCGCAGACGGTTGTCACGAATGGCTTTCACGGTGGCCCCCATTGGTGAATGAACCCAATGGCGGACCGCCAAAAATAACAAGAACAAGACAGTCAAAGAATAAGTTGCTGCGGTTTGCCCCATCAAGTCAAATTCAAATCGACCGAACAACGGTGCCATCAGAACACCTTGCAAACCATCAGACCCACCGGTCAACCAATCAAGTTTGTTGGCAAGCTCCAACAAAATCAGCGCCATACCCAAAGTTACCATGAGGCGCGTGAGGTCGCTTCCCCGCAAAATAGTGGCTGAACACAGCGCGCCCAGCAAGGTGGTCAAGGCCATGCCCCACACCAATCCAATGACAGGATCAGGCATGACGTGCTTGGCAAACAAAGCTGAAGCATAGGCCCCAAAACCCAGAAAAGCAGCATGGCCCAATGACACAATGCCGGCATACCCCAAAACCAAGTCAAGCGACAGCGCAAACAAGGCAACGATCGCCATTTCATTGACGATCAAGGCATGACTTGGCAGCGCCCAAGGCGCAGCAAAAACCAAGATCCAGCCAACCCACTCTTGCCATTTCCAGCGAGAAGCCTGAAGCAGTTGACTTTGAAAATGCGAAGAAGGCGTCACTTTCATTTTCCGCCCTGTCTTGAAAAAAGACCTTGTGGTCGCCACAACAAAATGAGCAGCATCAGAGCGTAAACAATGAAGGCTCCCAACTTAGGGACATAGTATTTTCCTGCCACGTCGGCAATGCCCAAGAGCAAGGCCGCCAACAACGGACCCGTGATGGACGTTGTGCCACCGACAGCCACCACGATTAAAAAGTACACCATGAATTTCAAGGGGAAGGTGGGGTCCAGGCCCAACACCTCCGCGCCCAATGCACCCCCTAAGCCGGCCAGGCCAGAGCCAACAGCAAACGTGAGTGCAAAAATGAGATTGACATTGATACCCAACCCAGCGGCTACGCGGGAATCGTCCACGCTGGCTCTCAGCTGACTGCCGAACCGAGTTGAGGACAACACAAACTGCAAAGCCACCGTCAGCGCAGCACACACCGCGATGATGAAGAGTCGGTAGTGGCCCATGCCCAAAGCCCCATCCCACCACTCCGTGCGACCTTTTAGCCATTCTGGCAACTGCATGATTTGCTGCTGCGATCCCATGACGTAATCCACCGATGAAACGGCCATGAAGGCCAGCCCAATGGAAAACAAAACTTGGTCCAGGTGGGGCTTTTGATACATCCGCCGATACAGCATTCGTTCTAAAAAAGCGCCCATCAAACCCGTGACGACAAAAGACACGGGCAAACAAATGAGGAAGGGAACATCCAAGCGCTGCATCAACACCACCGTCAGGTAGCCACCCGCCATGGCAAAGGCGCCATGCGCCAAATTGATGAAGTTCATCAAGCCCATCGTGACCGCCAACCCAACGGCCAAGATGAACAAAAGCATGCCGTAGGCAATGCCGTCAAACAAAATGGTGAGCATAAAAGCAATGGCCCATCCTCAAGGGATGGGTGGCCCGTTAAGAATCAATCGCCCTTACCGAGTTTTGCCGGGATCTTTGACGTCCTTGATGGTTTCAAACTCTTGGTTGTACAACTGACCGCCAACCCGCTCCACTTTTCGAATGTAAATGTTGTGCACCACATCCCGCGTTTGAGCATCAATGAAGATCGGGCCCCTAGGGCTTTCAAAAACTTGACCCTTCATGGCATCCAACAAGGCTTGTCCGCCGGCGCCTTTGGTGGCTTTGGCAGCTTCATAAATGACACGCATGCCGTCATAGCCTCCCACTGCCATGAAGTTGGGGCGCAGGCCTCCGTTGGCTTTAGAGAAGGCTTCTACAAACTTCTTGTTCAAGGGCGAGTTGTGGGAAGCAGAATAATGGTGGGATGTGATCACACCCATGGCCACATCACCCATGCCATTCAAAATATCGTCATCGGTGACATCGCCTGTCCCAATCAAGCGGATGCCAGCTTTGTCCATGCCGCGCTCAGCAAATTGCTTCATCAAGGCAGCGCCCGCGCCAGAGGGCACGAAGACATAAACCGCATCAGGCTTTGCGTCACGAACTTTTTGCAAAAAGGGCGCAAAGTCGGGGTTGCGCATCGGTACGCGCAAGGTATCAATCACTTGACCGCCATTGAAGGTGAAGCGATCTTTGAAATATTTCTCTGCGTCAATGCCTGGGCCGTAATCAGAAACCAAGCTCACCACTTTTTTGATGTTGTTTTTCGGCGCCCAATCGGCCAAGCCAACTGCTGCCTGAGGCAAGGTGAAACTGGTGCGAATGATGAAAGGCGATGCCTCGGTGATGCTAGAAGTTGCGGCCGCCATGACCACCAATGGTGTTTTAGATTGGGTTGCAATGGGTGCCGTGGCCAAGGCCAAGGGGGTCAAACCAAAGCCCGCCAGCACATTCACTTTGTCATTGACCACCAACTCCTGGGCAATGCGCTTGGTGACATCGGGTGCACTGGTGTCGTCCTTGACAATCAGTTCCACTTTTTTCCCCGCCAGCATGTCGCCATTTTGGGCAATGTAGAGTTTGACAGCCGCCTCAATTTGCTTGCCAGTGGAAGCAAAGGGGCCCGTCATGGGCAAGATGAGGCCAATTTTGAATTTATCTTGGGCCATGGCGCCCGCACTGGACAACAAAGCGCCCACTAAAAATGATTTCAAGAGATGACGTTTTTGCATGGTGAAGTTCCTGATGCGAATGGAAAAGTAAGCAAACTGCCGGAGAAGATTACACCGGCATTCTATACAGCCCTTGCGATTTTTTCAGGGCGCACCCTGAAAACGTTAAAAGTTGCGCGACTGCGCCAAATTTCCCATGCGCGCACTGATGCTGAAGAACTCGGCCACGGTCTCTTCAATGATTTGATGAGCAGTCTTGACTGAATCGATGAGGCCGGCCGACTGCCCTGCCAAGGCAGGTGCTGCCTCCATATCGCCTTTGAAATAGAGGTCCAAAATACCTTTCATATCATCAAATGACATGATGCCCTTTTCATGAATACCTTGGGTCCGCTCCGATTTCAAAGCCCTGATACAGGGTGTCGACTTGGTATTGAGCATCCATGTCCCCGTCTCTTTGGCTTGAAGAATGGCATTCTTAAAGTTGTGGTGAACCGGGCTCTCAACACAGCTCACAAAACGCGTGCCCATTTGGATGGCTTCAGCCCCTAAAGCGAAAGCAGCAGCCATGCCCTTGCCATCGCAGATGCCACCCGCCGCAATCATGGGCACATCCACACGTGAACGAATGGCTTGCAACAGCACCAAGGTGGACACGTCCTCCGGATTCTTAAACCCGCCGCCTTCAGACCCCTCAACGACCAAGCCATCAATGCCCGCATCGACACATTTCATGGCAGCATCCACCGTCGGCACTGCGTGGTACACAACGATGCCTGCATCCTTCAGGGGTTGAATGAATTTTGCTGGGCTGCCGGCGGAGGTGGTGACAAATTTCACACCCGAATGACAGACGAACTTCAGCATGGCATCGTCTTTCAAAAACCGAATGGGCAAGTTCACACCAAACGGTAAATGCAACTCAAGCATTTTCAAAATTTCTGCTTGGCAATTGGCCGTTTCACCTGAAGATGTTTCGATGATGCCAAGCCCCCCGGCCCTGGACACTGCAGAAGCCAGAGGTGTTCGCGCAATCCAACCCATCGGGGCTTGCAGGATGGGGTACTTCGCGCCCGAGTGAGCCAAAACTCGATTCATGTTCATTGACGTCAGGGTTTAAGCCCAAAAAACAACGCCAGATTGTTGATACCAAGACTCGACCTGCCCGTCAACGGCTGCCTCAATGCGACTGCGTTTGATTTTCATGGTCGGCGTGAGGTAGCCGTTCTCAATAGACCAAGCGTCACTCGCGATCACCAACATGCGCAACTTCTCATAATCTGCCAACTCAGCGTTCACACGCACCAGAAGCGACGTTAACTCGGCCTCAATGTGAGCTCTGACTTCTGGGTCTTGAATTTTGGGCCGCAAGTCTTCTGCCAGCACGACCATGGCATAGGCGGCGGGCTGGGCAACGCCAGACACAATGCTCATCTCAATCATGGGGTGCACATTGAGTCTGTTTTCAATGGGTGCCGGTGCCACATACTTGCCCTTGGAAGTTTTGAACAACTCTTTGACACGACCGGTAATTTTCAATAAACCATCAGCGCGTTGCGAGCCTTGATCGCCCGTCTTGAAAAACCCATCTGACGTGAAGGCTTCGGCGTCTAAGTCTGGGCGCTTGTAGTAACCCACCATCTGGCCAGGTGACTTGATCAAAATTTCCCCCTCTGAACTGATGCGTGCTTGGACGCCATCCAATGGCACACCCACACAACCTGGCGCATTAATGTCTTTGGTGGAATTGTGCGAGTAGGCAAAATCTTCAGTCATGGCATAGCCCTCTAAAAGGTTCAAGCCAAGTTTGCGGTACCACGTAATCAGTTCAGCGGGAATGGGCGCAGAGCCGCTGCCTGCTACAAGGACTTGGTCCAAGCCAAGCCCCTTGAGAATTTTTTTCCTCACCAAACCACCGACAAGAGGAATGCTCAATAGGAAGTTCAATTTAGCAGGCGGCATCTTGCTGAAAACACCTTGCTGAAATTTCTGCCATAAGCGGGGAACAGAAATGAACATGGTGGGTTTGGCACGGTTCAGATCTTGAATAAAACTGTCCAAAGATTCTGCGAAATAGACATGTGTTTTACCATGACACAAAGACGCTGACCCCACCCAAGCGCGCTCGAAGACATGGGCCAAAGGCAAGTAAGACAGGATGCGGTTATCGTCTCTGTCGCCCATGGTTTCAATTAAATTTTTCACAATGCCGTCTGTGGCAGCAGACATTCGCTCAAAGCTGTGCATCACACCCTTGGGCTGTCCGGTTGAGCCCGAGGTGTACATGATCATGGCCAGATCAGCGCCGGCTCTGTGAACCTCGCCTTTTAAGGGCGCAGTTTTGGAGACAATTTCGTCCCACTTCGCAAAGTCATTGTGAGGCGCTAGGGGAAAAGCAATGCACGGCAAGGTGGCGGGCACCGAGGGTGCTTGAAGTGGCCATGTGTCAAGCTTGCCAACGAACAGAAAACTGGCCTCACTGTGGTCCAACACATACCGAATGGTTTCTCCAGTTTCCGTTGGAAAGATGGCAACCGTGGTGCCGCCCGCTAGCCAAATGGCCAGCTCGGCCATGATGAAGTGCGCACAATTTTTTGAAAGGATGGCCACTCTTGCGCCAGGCGTCAAGCCTGAGGACTGGAGATGTGCAGCCATGGCACGTGCTTGCCTGAGTGTTTCTTGCCAAGTGTAGTCAATCACCTTGCCGTTGCCTACAGGCTGCGTCATGTAAACAACATCGGCGCGATTTTTTTCGTGAGAATAAATGTGGTCAAGAATCAATGCAGTTTTCGTCATGTCATGCTTTCAGAAAATGGCAACCCAAGATTTAAATTTGAGTTCAAAAAAATAAGCTCACTGAGCGCGAGCTACAAAGGATTGTGCTGACAATTGAAATCAATACCAATGCTCAGCAGGCCACATTTACTAGGTATTTCCCCGATAGGTTGATTTTCAAACTCATGACAATCCCAACAGGCGAATGGCGTTGTCTTTCAAAATGCCGGGCATCACTTCAGGTTTGAAACCTGCCACTTCAAAATCCTTCATCCATCGCTCTGGGGTAATGAGCGGGTAGTCGCTGCCAAACAGGACGCGGTCTTTCAAAAGTGTGTTGGCATACTGAATCAGTTGTTTCGGAAAATACTTGGGACTCCAGCCCGACAAATCAATCCAAACATTGGGCTTGTGGGTGGCCACACTGAGGGCTTCGTCTTGCCATGGAAAACTAGGGTGTGCCATCACAATTTGCATGTCTGGGAAATCAATGGCCACATCGTCTAGGTGCATGGGGTTGCTGTAGGACAAACGCAAGCCGCCACCGCAACGCATGCCCGAGCCTATGCCGCTGTGACCCGTGTGAAAAATAGCAGGCAACTTGTGTTCGTTGATCACCTCATAAATGGGCCAAGCCATTTTGTCGTAGGGATGGTAACCCTGAACTGTGGGGTGAAACTTAAAGCCTTTGATGCCCTCTTCATTGATCAGCCGCTCTGCCTCGCGCGCGCCCATCATGCCTTTGTGAGGGTCGATGCTGGCAAACGCAATCATCATGTCGCTGTTCTCTCGAGCTGCCTTGGCAATTTCTTCGTTCGGAATGCGACGTCGGCCCAACTGTGACTCGCTGTCAACGGTAAACATCACCAAACCAATTTTTCTTTCGCGGTAGTAAGCCACCGTTTCGTCAATGGTGGGGCGACGGTTGCTGCCGAAAAACTTGTCTGCGGCGCGGTCGTATTCTTCGCCATAACTGTCAAAAGGATTCCAACAACTCACCTCCGCGTGCGTGTGAATATCGATGGCGATCAGGTCTTGGTGCTTCATATAAACTTTCAGAAATAAGGGATAACCCTGAGTTTTTTATTGTGACTTGGAATCAGAATATATAGTTATTTAAAATAACCTTTTCGAAGTCGAACATTGGGCTTGCTTTGCTTTTCTGGACACCTCTATCATGACTCAAAACTTCCACCCCTTGCTACAACGGGCTCAATCCAACGGCATTCACTTTGAAATGAAAGAGGCCGTGGCTGTGGTTCGTTTGAGCCGCCCCTTGAAGCGCAATGCACTGAGCGATGGCTTGATTGAGGCGCTTCGTGATGTGTTTCAAAATATGCCAGAAGAAGCAAAATCTGCAGTGATCTTCGGCGAAGGCGATCACTTTTGTGCCGGCTTGGATTTGTCCGAATTAAAAGAACGTGACGCTGGTCAGGGCGTTCACCACTCCCGCAGTTGGCACCTCGCTTTAGATGCCGTCCAACTGGGCCGTGTTCCCGTCGTTGCCGCCCTGCATGGTGCCGTGGTGGGCGGTGGTTTGGAATTGGCCAGCGCCTGCCACATCCGTGTCGCCGACGACAGCACATTTTTCGCACTCCCAGAGGGCACACGCGGTATTTTTGTTGGCGGTGGCGGTTCGGTTCGCATACCGAAACTGATTGGCGTGGCACGCATGACCGACATGATGCTGACCGGACGCGTCTACAACGCGGTCGATGGAGAACGCATTGGTTTAGCGCAATACCTGGTTGCGACAGGCACGGCCCTTGAAAAAGCGTTCAAGCTTGCCAAAGGGATTGCCACCAACGCGCCATTGACCAACTATGCGCTCATGCACGCACTTCCCAGAATTGCAGAGCAACCCGCAGACCATGGCTACCTGACTGAAGCTTTGATAGCATCCATTGCACAAGCCGCACCGGAAGCCAAGGCACGAGTGAAAGCCTTTCTAGATGGCAAAGCAGCCAAGGTTCAAAAAAGCTAACACTTCACACTGCGCCCTTGACTCACTTATTTTGGAGACATCCATGAGTTCCCCCAAATTTAGGCCGATGCGTTTTGGTGTCACACGCGTCACTTTGCGTGACGGCGAACCGGGCACTCATTACCTCCAAGCCGATCAAGATCTTCAAGCCTATCCCGACCGGCTAACTGATCGTTTTCAGCATTGGGCTGAAAAAAAACCAAATCAAACATTGTTTGCAAGACGCGTTAAATTGGCAGATGGCAGTTTAGGTGAATGGCACCATGTTACTTTTTCACAAGCATGGCAAACAGCGCGAAACATTGCACAGGGTTTGATTGACAGAGGTCTCAATGCGGAGCGCCCTGTCGTGATCTTGAGCGAAAACAGTTTGGAGCATGCCCTGATGGCTTTGGGTTGTATGCTGGTAGGCGTTCCTTTTGTGCCCACATCACCGCCTTACTCCCTGATCAGTCAAGATTTCGACAAACTCAAGCACGTTTTGCGCACAGTCTCGCCGGGTCTGGTGTTTGCCAGCGATACAAGGTATGCGAAAGCCATCAGCGCAACCCTGTCACCCGATTTGGAAGTGGTCATGGTCGATGGCAGCGTGGAAGGCCAGGCAGTCACTTCATTTGAAGCACTCTGCAATACAGCTGCAACACCCAAAGTTGATGCTGCCATTGCCGCCACAGGTCCCGACACCATTGTGAAATTTTTGTTCACCAGCGGTTCCACCAAAATGCCCAAAGCTGTGATAAATACGCAGCGTTTGTGGTGCGCCAATCAGCAACAAATGGCCCAGTCCATGCCCGTGTTGGCTGAAGAACCTTTGGTGTTGGTCGATTGGTTACCCTGGAATCACACTTTTGGCGGCAACCACAATTTTGGCATGGTGGTGTTCCATGGTGGCACGCTGTACATCGATGATGGCAAGCCTACGCCCGCCCTCATCCATGAAACCTTTCGCAACTTGAGAGAAATTGCGCCGACTGTTTACTTCAATGTTCCAACTGGATTTGAAGCCATTGCTCAAGCCATGGAAAGTGACCCACAGCTAAGAAAAACGCTGTTGTCACGCGTTCAAATGTTTTTCTATGCGGGCGCTGCATTGGCCCAACCCATCTGGGACAGTTTGTACAAGTCACAGGAAAGTGAAATTGGCGAACGCATCGTCATGTCCACCGGCCTTGGCATGACGGAATCGGGGCCTTTCGGCATTTTTGTCACCAACCCCAACGTGCGTGCTGGCGACTTGGGTGTACCCACCCCAGGACTTGAATTGAAACTGGTTGACATGGGCGGTAAAACCGAAGTTCGTTACCGCGGCCCCAACGTCACCCCTGGCTACTGGCGAAACCCTGAGGAAACTGCAGGCTCATTCGATGACGAAGGTTTTTTCTGCACAGGCGATGCCGTGAAATGGATCGACGAAACAGATGTTCACTTGGGTCTTAAATTTGATGGCCGCATTGCAGAAGACTTCAAATTGGCCACGGGGACTTTTGTGAGCGTAGGACCTCTGCGCGGTAAGATCATTGCAGCTGGAGCGCCCTTCATTCAAGACGTGGTGCTGACAGGCATCAACCTGAAAGAAGTCGGCGCCATGGTCTTTGCCACAACGGCTGTTCGCCAGCTCAGTGGTCTGCCAGACAATGCCCCCTTGGCCGATGTCTTAGGTAGCGCCCCTGTGCTTGAAAAATTTCAGTCCATTCTGAACGCTTTAAGCAAAACAGCCACCGGCAGCGCCAATCGCATTGCCCGCATGTGTTTGTTGTCTGAGCCGCCCACCATCGACAAAGGTGAGATCACCGACAAAGGCTCCATCAATCAGCGCGCCGTGTTGTCACATCGCGCAGACACAGTCGCGGCTTTGCACGAAGACAAGCTGCACTTTATTTTAAAACCCAACGCCTGAATTCAATGTCAGATACTTTTTGAAGAGGACTTTATGAACATTCAAGGCATTAGCGCATTGGTCACCGGGGGTGGCTCAGGTTTGGGAGAGGCCACAGCTCGCGAATTGGCGCGACTGGGCGCCAAAGTGGCTGTGCTTGATCTCCATTTTGAAAATGCCCAAAAAGTAGCAAATGACATTGGAGGCATCGCCATTCAATGTGACGTGACCAGCGCCATTAGCATGGAGAGCGCTGTGGCGGAGGCCGCCAAGAAACAGGGTGGCGCGCGCATCTTGATGCAAATTGCGGGCATTGGCACCGCTAAACGCATCGTTGGCAAAGACGGCCATCCGGCTCCCTTGGAAGATTTCGCCAAAGTGGTCAATGTGAATTTGATTGGCACTTACAACGCGGCTCGCGTTTTTGCTGCAGCCTGTGCGAAGCTCGATCCCATGGAAGATGGTGAGCGCGGCGCCATGGTTTTCACGGCTTCGGTGGCGGCCTTTGACGGCCAGGTGGGCCAACAAGCCTACAGTGCATCCAAAGCTGGTGTGGCCGGTATGACCCTGCCCATGGCGCGCGATTTAGCACAACACGGCATTCGTGTTTGCACCATCGCTCCCGGTATTTTTGCAACACCTTTGCTGAAAACTTTGCCAGAGCACGTTCAAGCTTCGCTGGCTGCCAGCATTCCCTTTCCGTCCCGCTTGGGCAAGCCAGAAGAATTTGCACAACTGGCTGCACACATTGTGAGCAACGGCCACTTGAACGGTGAAGTGATTCGTCTGGATGGCGCACTTCGCATGGCACCGCGCTGATCAATCACGACAAAGTCCCTATATGTCCAAAACAGTTGTTTATGAAGTTCAAGTGATGTTTGGCGATTGTGATCCCGCTGGTATTGTCTTTTTCCCAAATTTTTCTAAATGGATGGATGCCTCATCCTTGAATTTTTTCGTCCAATGCGGCGTTCCAACATGGCGTGATTTGGTGAAAACCACTGGCATCATTGGTACCCCCTTGCTAGAAATCAACACCAAATTTAGCCGCACCGCAACCTATGGTGAAACCTTGCAAATCCAAAGCAGCATTCAAGAATGGCGAGAAAAGACATTTGTCCAAAAGCATGTGATCATGCGAGGCGACACCATGCTCTGCGAAGGTACAGAAGTGCGCGCGTTTTGTATCAAGCATCCCGATGATCCTGACCGCATCAAAGCCATTCCAGTGCCTGCAGACATCAAGGCGCTTTGCACCTGATTGGCAACGGATATTTGCCCCCTTTCACCTTTTTGATTTTTCCCGTAATCTGTTTTAACCCCCAACCCCTAGAGGAGACAACCATGAAACTTAAGAAAACCCTGCTGGCCTTGGCCATCACCGCCTTGACCAGCACCGCTGCCTTGGCCGACATCAAGATTGGCGTCAGCCTGTCATTGACCGGCCCTGGCTCTGGCCTTGGTATCCCCATGCAAAAACAATTGCAGTTGTTCCCTAAAATGATTGGTGGAGAAAAAGTCACGCTGATTGTTTTAGATGACGCCACTGATCCAGGCAAAGGCTCAGCCAATGCCCGCCGCTTCGTCACTGAAGACAAAGTGGACCTCATTTTTGGTTCTTGCATCACCGCCGTGGCGGCTGCAATGACAGACATCGCGTCTGAGGCCTCTACTGTGCAAATTGCAGGTTCACCTGTTGGCGTGCCTCCCGGCAAAGACAAATGGCTTTTCCGTTTGCCACAATCAAACAATGTGATGGGCCATGCCGTGATCGAGCACATGAAAAAACAAGGCGTGAAAACCCTTGGCTTTTTGGGCTACACCGATGCCTATGGCCAACAATGGTTGGACGCTGTCGGTCCGGAACTGGAAAAAGCAGGCATCAAGTTGGTGGGAACTGAGCGGTTTGCACGCACGGACACCAGCGTTACACCGCAAGCTCTCAAATTGACATCAGCCAACCCCGACGCCATCTTGGTTGTGGCCTCTGGTTCCGGTGCTGCCATGCCCCAAATGGGCTTGGTCGAGCGTGGCTACAAAGGCAAGGTTTACCAAACACATGCGGCAGCCACACCTGACTTGTCGCGCGTGGGCGGCAAATCAGTTGAAGGGACCTTCGTGGTGTCTGGCCCCGCCTTGTTGGGCGATCAATTGGCTGACAACCACCCCTCCAAAAAATTGGCTTTGGATTTTGTTCAGAAGTTTGAAAAAGAATTTGGCCCGAACACACGCAATCAATTTGCAGGTCATTCCTATGACTTCCAAATCGCCATGGAAAAAGCCATTCCTTTGGCTTTGAAGAAAGCAAAGCCCGGTACCGCAGAGTTCCGCAGTGCCGTTCGCGACACCCTGGAAACCATGGGCCGCACAGTTTTCTCACACGGCGTCATGAACTGGACGCCAACAGACCACTGGGGTTACACATTGGAAACAGGTGTCATGACCAAAGTGGTGGATGGTAAGTTCAAGGTCGAATAAGACCTTCGCTGGCTTGCAAGGGTGAACTCTCCGCTCGGGGAGTCACTCTTTGCGCATTGCGTTTTTTGAATCGGAAATTTCATGGACTTCTCCATCGCCAGCATTCTCTTGCTAGACGGTGTCACCAACGGCGCCATCTATGCCCTTCTCGGATTGGCCACTGTGTTGGTGTTCACGGTCACTCGCGTGATTTTTATTCCGCAAGGTGAATTCGTCGCCTATGGCGCCTTAACTCTGGCCATGCTGCAAACAGGCAAAACGCCCGGCACCGTTTGGTTGCTGTTGATTCTCTCGGGTCTGGCCGCCTTGATGGAATTGATCGAACGCTGGCGGCACCATGGCAGCTTTTCGCGTGCCATGAGCGCAGCGGTCAAGACATTGATTTTTCCAGTCATCGTCTCACTTGCAGCCATTTGGTCTGCGCCGCAAATGTTTCCGCTTTGGGTTCAAGCTGTTTTGAGTGTGGCCATCGTCACCGCATTTGGCCCTTTGGTATACCGCGTGGCCTACCAGTCGCTTGAGTCTGCAACCCCCTTGGTTTTATTGATTGTTTCAGTGGGTGTGCACTTTGCATTGACTGGTTTGGGTTTGTTATTTTTTGGTGCCGAGGGTTATCGCAATCCCTCTTTTTGGGATCAGCGGTTCACGCTGGGTCCGGTTGCTCTTTCCGGCCAAACCGTCATTATTTTCATTACCTCCTTGGCACTGATCGTCATGATGTGGCTTTACTTCGAACGTTCATTGCGGGGCAAAGCTTTGCGAGCCACCGCGGTCAATCAAACCGGTGCGCGTTTGATGGGCATTTCCAGCCACACCTCTGGCCAACGCACCTTCCTGATGGCGGCCCTTATTGGTGCGCTGTCAGGCTTGCTGATTGGCCCCACCACCACAGTGTTTTACGACTCTGGCTTTTTGATAGGTCTGAAAGGTTTCGTGGCAGCGGTGATGGGCGGCTTGGCAAGTTACCCCGGCGCATTATTGGGCGCACTTTTCGTTGGCATTGTGGAATCTTTTGGTGCTTT
>CANJOS010000004.1 GCA_947476015.1 Comamonadaceae bacterium
ACATTGCAGTTCGATGGCGTGAGTTGTGCTAATTGAAATACATCTTTCAAAGTTGAGTCTGGAACTTCGTTCGAGAGAAACCCACGTACAGATCGACGCCTACGAATGGACTCGTCAAAACTCATTGCATTGATTGTATCGGTCAATTTTTAATTTCTCCACATTGATTCTTGTTAACATCGATTAAGTTGCTATCGGCTTTTTTAAAGTATTTCAATCAATCATTAAAATCGTGATATTTGATTTTTAATGCCCCCCTGAAAGGGGACTGTCGACTTTAAATAAACTATCAATTTTTTGGCAGAATTATTTGTAGTAATTCTACAAACTGCCTATTTCAAATTGAATCAACATGATTGAATTAGTTGTTTTCAATAATAGTTGATTGAATGCCTTTTAGAAAGCAATTAATATTCAGATGATGGAGATAAAAAGATCTCACTCTGTTGTAAACTTTTATTCGATTCAATGTGCATCTTGAACAGTGAAGCTGCAATGACGATTTCGAAATCAACTCAACTTGAAACAAAATATGATCACAGAAAATGACCTAGAGTACCACTGCACAGAGAACGATGATTACACCTGGACAGAGACATACTACATTCCAATTTCAGTGCCTCAGGAACGTTTATTTGCCCATGTTTATGTTGCAGCAAGGCCGGTGCTCGGCAGTATGGCCAACGACATCAGGGTCATGGGTGCTGTCAGTGACACAGAGTTTGACCTTCTTTATGTGGACACGCAATTCCATTTGCCTGCACCCAAGCGGTTTTCGCAGATTCACGGTCCTAATGGGCTCAATGTCGTTGCCGTTAAACCTCCGAGAGACTATCGAATCGATTATGTGGGCAGAGATGACACCGAGATTCATGTGGACTACATTGGCATCATGAACCCCTTTGATATTCACGATCCCAATGAGAATCCACTGGCGGGAAAGACGGACGCTGAACGACTGGCCCGGACCTCGATGGGAAGTGGCTACAAAGGTCACTTTGATATGCACGCCAGAGTCAAGGGAACCTTGAAATTACATGGCAAAGAATACGCGATCGACAATGTAGATCGTATGAATCACAGCTGGGGGCCGCGACCAGAAATGGACATCCCACCAACGAATTCAATCTGGGCCCAGTTTGGAGAGGCACTGGGCTTTAGGATTCACATGCATCTTGACCCTAGTAAGCCGTCTGGCCAAGATCAAAAATTTGCCCATGGTTATATCCTTGACAAAGGTGAGGTGCATGCACTGATTGAGGTTCAGACCGTCACCACGAGAGTTGGAATCATCCCGTTCTCAGTAGATTTGATAGCAAAAGATGTTCGTGGTAACCAGTATGAATTACGAGGAACGCCACTGGCAGGCGCACCGTGGAGGGCTTACTCAAACAGCGTTTGCTGGTGTGGCCTCATGCGTTGGGAGTTCCACGGGGAAATTGGTCACGGGTCTTTTCAAGAAAACCACTCACTTTCAGTAGAAAGCAGGATGCGTGGACGGCGTTGGACCGACCCCATTCCAACTCTGACTGCTTGATTGATTTCCTGCGACAATAGACTGACTTTTGAAAAATGCAATGTCAAACTTAGTCTCTATTGCCAAAGCCCCCTCTCAACGATTGCCAAGAAATGAACGTATTTCTAAGATCGTTGCTGTCACGCGTGCCATGCTCAACGAAATGGGCTATGAAAATATACTTACCCTAGAAGTTGCGCAGCGTTGTGGTGTTTCAGAAGCAACCATTTACAAATACTTCGACAGCAAACGCGATTTACTTATTCGTGTGGCTGAACAGTGGTTTGAAGAATTGCTAGCTGAAGATCAAAGAAATCTGAAGCAAAGCAGTGCCAGAGATGCATTGCGGCACGTGGTTTGGCGAAGCTTGATGTTGGTCAGAAGAGAGCCCGCTTTGACTCGGTTTGTGCTGCTTGACTTGCGACCTGACCCCTCTTATCGATCTATGGCTGTTTTTGAACTCAATCGACATTTCACATCCCGAGTCACCGATGTCATCAAGCAAGGCATGAAGTCAGGTGAGTTGGGTACAGCAGTGCCATTGCCCTTGTTACGGGACATGATTTTTGGTTGTATTGAGCATCAAACATGGGCTTTTCTGCGAGGAGAGGGTGATTTTTCGGTAGACGATGCTACTGAAGGCATTGTTCGAGTCATCTATAACGGCGTTGCTTTGAAAGCAAATCAGACATCGACACCAGATGCTTCACCTACCATCGATCGTCTTGAGAAACTGGCAGATCGATTGGAAAAATTGGCCCCCGCGCAAACAGAAAAAAAACCTCAGCGAACTCGATTGACTCGCGAATCATAGACATATTTGGCGACGAGCAATCGTTGGATCTGATTGGTGCCTTCCCAGATTTGAGAAACCTTGGCATCGCGCATCATACGTTCGACGGGGTAGTCTCTCATGTAACCATAGCCACCATGCAGTTGAACCGCATCTGTGGTCACTTTCATCGCTGTATCGGAGCAAAGTGTTTTTGCCATGGAGGCAAATCCTCTGGCTCTGTCATCATTAGATTCTTCTGCAATTTCGACTGTGCGATAGAGCATAGCCCGAGCGGACTCAACGCCGATGGCCATGTCGGCAATCATACCTCTCACCATTTGGAAGCGAGAAACTCGTGTCCCAAATTGATCTCGAGATTCGGTGTAGTCGATCGCTGCATCGAGCGCACCTTGCGCCAGTCCTAAGGCTTGCGCAGAAACCAGTGGACGGGTATACGTCAGAATTTTGATCATGTACTCATGTCCCAATTCAGGGTCTCCCACTGCCCTGTGATCTGGAATGATGCAGTCGTCCAATATCAAATCTGCTGTAGGGCTGCCCCGCATGCCCATTTTCCGCTCGTGGCGCCCGATGGAAAACCCCGGATCACTTTCATGAATCATAAAAACGCCAAACCCTTTATCACCCACTCTGGCAAGAACGGCATACCATTTTGACCAGCCAACATTCGAGATAAATCTTTTGTGGCCCGAGAGCTTCCATCCATTTTGAATTTTTTCTGCTCGGGATTTGATACCGCGCAGGTCTGATCCGCCACCTGGTTCCGTCAAACAAAAACTAGCGCCATGAAGACCTTTAGAAACGTCCGGGACCACTTCGTTTTTTAATTTTTCTTCACCGAACCAAATCAATGGCGTGAGCGCTGCCCATGGGATCAACATCACCAAGGATGAAGAGCCGCAGACCCTCGCGACTTCTTCGACTGCAATGACCTGTGAAATTAAGCTCCCTTCACCACCGCCCAATTTTTCAGGAAAAGGCAAACCACAAAGCCCTAGCTTTTTAAAAGCTTCAATTGACTCTAAAGGTAAGCGGCTTTCTTCATCCACATGCGCCGCATGTGGATGAATGTATTGCTGAGCCAGCCGTTGAACTTGGCTACGGAAGTGATTCAATTCCATGGCTTGAGCGATCAAAGACTGACCTGCTTTTTAGCTTATTTCACTGCAACAAATTGCTTGGCAGTAGCATCAATCCTCAAAAGATTGCCTGCAGGCGCTGACATCCGAACACCTGGCCCAAAGGTAACAGGTGATCCAATGCCGGCGCTGAAGTTCTTTGTTTTTTCCAAGTTTGCGGAAACACAATCTCGAGTCACATCTTTGCCGCATTTCGCAATCGCATCTGCCATCACTTTCAAGCTGATATAGCCCAACATGGTGTATCGATTAGCCTTGGCTTGATCTTCTTTTGGAACGTATTTATCCACCAAATTGAGCAATCCAGCAGAGGCGGCTTTGTCGGTGATGGCCGGAACAAAGTCATAGATGTACATGCCATTTCCCTCAACACCTGCAAGATCAATCATCGGAGGTGTGTGATCAGTCCACAGGCCACCAAATTTCACATTCAGACCCTGTTTTTTAGCTTCTTTGATGATGGAGGCGTTGATAGCAGGAAGTCCACCTAAGTGGATGGCGGTGGCGCCGGCTGACTTAAGCCTCAGAACCTCCGCTGAAAAGTCCATTTGTCGTGGTTTGAAACGAATCTTGAGGACTGAATTGATTCCAAGATCTTTCACAGCTTTGTCATAGCCTGCTTCTCGGGGCGCACCTGATTCATCGTCTTGAACCATGGAGGCCCATTTTTCGCCTGGATGCAATTTGTTCATGGCTTTGACCAACTCGAATGCACCATCCGTGTAATCTTCGCCAACACCAAAAACATTGTAACGCGCCGTCGAGTAATGAGCGGCCGTGGTCACTGCAGGATTGACGGTTGGAATCTTCAAACGGTCAATGGTGGGCATCATGGCCAGGCCATGTGACCCACCTGAAATACCTGTCAAAGAAAAGATGTTGTGTACATCAATGAGCTTTTGCAAGGCTTGCACAGAATTAGCAGGTACGTATTGGTCGTCTTCTACAACCATTTTAATTTTTCTGCCGTTGATTCCGCCATTGGCGTTTATTTCTTCAGCGCCCAATCGCAATCCCATGGTGATGGTGTATCCCAACTGCCCAGCAGGGCCAGTGAAAGGGTAGACTGCACCAATGACAATTTCCTTGTCTGTGACGCCAGGATCGGCAGCATTTGCGGCGCTAGCTCCTGCAAGAATGAGGGCGGAGGTCAAGGCCTTCATAGCGAAGTTAATACTGATTGCACTTTTTTTCATGATTGTCTCCTTAGACGGTTGATTTAATTTCACTGACAACGGTACATACTGCTTTTTCTAGTTATGACACTTACTTCGGTTTTCGGCTGTAAGGCCAATCAGACCAAAATCGTTTGATGTGATCCCATCGGGATGTCATTCCGTCTGGTTCAAATCGTAAAAATAGCATGATGATCAAGGCATAGATCACGCCTTTGAGTTCTGGAAAATTGGCCGATGACAGCGACTGCATGTTGCCACCCATCAATGCAAAAAGCCTGCTGCTGATTTCAGGCAACAGTGTAATGATGATGGCTCCCAGAACTGCACCACGAACACTGCCCAAGCCTCCCACAATGATCATGGTCAGTGCTTCGACACTGGTGATCAGGGTGAAACTGTCAATGTTCAAATACCTCAGGTGCAATGCCAAAAGCGAGCCAGAGACTCCGGTAATGAAAGCACTGACAGTGAATGCCAGTAATTTGTACCCCCGCACATGGATGCCCATCAGGCTGGCTGCGATGTCGTAATCTCGAATCGCACCCCAGGCTCGGCCGATGCGACTGCGCATCAAATTAAGTGCACCCAGAATGGTGAGAACGCTGATCAGAAGAGACAGGTAATAAACGGCAGAGTTAGATTCAAGAGAAATGCCAAAAAGTTCAGGGCGTGTGACCTGTTTGCCAGCTGAGCCACCAGTCAACTCTGTCGTTTCCAAGATCATGGTCGTGGTGATAATGGAGAAAGCCAGCGTGGTAATGGCCAAGTACAAGCCCTTGAGTCGCAACGAAGGAATACCTACCAATAAACTGATGCAAGCTGAAATCAGACCCGAGGCCAGAATGGTCGGAAACAAGGGCCAATGATGATCAGTGAAGAGGATGGCGCTGGTATAAGCGCCAATCGCCAAAAATCCTGCATGACCAATAGAAATCAAACCTGCAGTGCCTGTGACCAGGTTCAATCCGACTGCGCCTATGACGCTGATCAGCATCATGGTTCCAATGTTCACCATGTAGGCGGGAGCCACCCAAGGCCACAACAAAAGAAGGAGCAACACAAGGCCGTACCAAAACCAGGTATCTCGGTACTGGAAAAGTGCGTTAATTTGCGACGTTGACTGTTTGAAGGTTTTGGTTCTCATTAGACTCTTTCAATGTCTTTTTCCCCGAAAAGACCATGGGGCCTGATCATGAGAACCAACAAAATAATTCCAAAACTGGCAACTTCTTTGTAACCTGACCCTATGTAGCCACCCGCTAAATTTTCAGCCACACCAATGACAAGGCCTCCAATGGCAGACCCAAGGACGGAGTCCAAGCCCCCAAAAATAGCAGCTGGAAATGCGGCTATACCGACATGCCCCATGTCCAATCCCACGTGGTAAATATTGGCAAAAATCAAGCCTGACAGGCCAGCCAACATCGCCGAAATAACCCATCCCAGTCTGTACAAATGGCGAATTGACAAACCCATCAGCATGGTGACTGTCGGGTCCGTTGCACAGGCTCGCATGGCAATGCCCATGAGTGTGAATCGTAAAAAAGCCCAAATACTGAAGCAAGCAAGGAGGTAGACAGCGATCAAGACGAGTTGCGCAGGTTGCAACATGACCCCCATGAATTCAAGTGTGGCAACTGAGGTGACACCTGGCATCCGCATGGGATCTGAACCCCAAATCAAACTGATCAGAGATTTCAACAAAACAGACAGCGCGATGGTCATCATCACGATTGAAAATATCGGTTGACCCAGCATCGGACGAATAATCAATCGCTCAATGATGGCCGCAATGACCACTGAACTGAGCATGACACCCAAAATGACCATGGGTTGACTGCCGTCAGTTCTTAAAGCCACGGAATAGCCAATAAATGCGATGAGCATCATGACCTCGCCCTGAGCGAAATTTAGAACCCGACTGACTTTGTAAATGATGGCAAATCCCATCGCAACAAGTCCGTAGAGCGTACCCACTACCAAGCCTGACACGACCAAGCTGTTGAAGTAGTTCATTGGGATCCATCTCCATATATTTGAGCAATTTCTGCTGCGAATTTCTTTTCAATGGCAGATCGCTTGACTTTTTGAGTCGCCGTTAATTCGCCGTCATCGTGATCAAGCTCTTTGTTAAGAATGACGAATTTACGAACATTCTCAACACGTGCAAAACGACCATTGACGCGTTCGACGTCGGCCGAAACCAGTTTGTAAACTTCAGGTAATGCTGCCAGTGATCGATAATTTGTGTAAGCTAAACCATTCTCTTGGGCCCACTTTCCAACAACCTCTGGATCGATTTGTATGAGTGCCCCAACAAAATGCCTAGCTTCGCCAAGAATGATGGCTTCGTTAATGTAAGGTGATTCTTTGAGTGCGTTTTCAATTTCAGAAGGCGCTATGTTTTTTCCGCCACTGGTGATGATGATGGCCTTCTTGCGATCAATGATGCGAATTTCACCGCCTTCAACCATTTCACCAATGTCACCCGTTCGAAGCCAACCATCCTTGTCGAGAACTTCGTCAGTCCCCTTTTCATCAAAAAGATAACCGGCAAACACGTTAGGTCCTTTGATCAATATTTCGCCATCGTGGTCGAGCTTGAATTCAATCTCATTGATGGGTTGTCCAGCCGCACCATGAACTCGCGAAAGGGCGTGCTGCGCAAAGGTGATTCCGCCACTTTCGGTTGAGCCGTAAACTTGATAAACGGGCAAACCCAAGACTTCGAAAAAACGAAGTGTTTCGGGTGATACAGCAGCGCCACCGCAAATCCTCACAATGGAGTAATCAAGCCCCATGTGTTTGATGGCACTCCGGAAAATCAGTGTTCTGTAAATAAAATTTTCAAGTTTTGACAAGAAGCCTTCAGAAGTTGGCCGAGCTTTATCGCGCTGAGCGAGCTTGGCGTAACTTCGTTCAAATACAAAGTTGAAAAGTTTTTGCTGATACCAGCGAGCTTCTTTGAGTTTGATGATTGCATTCAGGCGATGTTTTTCCCAGATGCGAGGCATGCCTAAAAACAAGGAGGGGCTGATTTCGCAAATATTTTGCTGCACAGTGTCAATAGATTCAGCAAAATTGACCACACCTCCTGTTCGCAAGTGCATGGTAATAGAGCAAATCCTCTCTCCCACGTGGCATAAGGGTAAGTAGCAAAGGACTGAATAATTGTGCTCATTGATGCCCCAGCGTTTGGCAAGAGAATCGGCAGAATGCAGAAGGTTGTGAGACGTTAATTGAGCGCCTTTAGGATGCCCGGTTGTGCCGGAGGTATAAACAATGACGCTGATTTGGTCGGTATTGATTTTTTGAAGGGATGATTGCCACCAGTTGCTGAGAGTCTCGATGGACACATCCTTGGAAATTTCGCAAACTTCCCTGAAGGACGATAGGCGATGGTCCCTGTAGTGAAGCATGCCCTTCATGTCAACACCAATAATTTTTTCAACGAGTGGCATACCGCCTTCATCCGTACAAGCTTGGATGACTTTGTCTGTTTGCTCTTGATCACCGCAAACCAGAAAACGTGACTCGGAATGTCTCACCATGTATTGAACTTCAACCCAAGAGTTGGTTGGGTAAACACCCACCGAAATACCCCCTAGACCTTGAACAGCAATATCGGCAAATATCCACTCGGGAGTGTCTTCTGAGGAAATACACAAGCGATCACCAGTTTTGAAACCTAAGGATTGAAGTCCATAGGCAAATCTCATGACGCTTTCTTCATAGTCTGCCCATGTGATGGTGTGCCATACACCTCTAATTTTTTCGCGCATAGCGATGTGGTGGGTCAATGTACTGGCGCGATATCGCAGAAGATGCGGCAGGGTGGTTTTCACCATTTCGTGAGTTTGGTTCATGAACTCGAAACCCCCAGATAAGCTTCAATGACTTCTTGATTGTGAGAAATCTCTTTCGGTGTGCCAGAGGCGATGCGTCGACCAAAATTAAGGACATGAATACGATCAGAAATGTCCATCACAACGTCCATGTCGTGCTCGATCATCAGGATCGTGGTATCCAAGGCTTCGCGAATGTCAAGAACGAAGCGCGCGATGTCCTCGGTTTCTTCTTGGTTCATGCCTGAAACCATTTCGTCCAGCAGTAAGAGTTTGGGGCGTATGGCCATCGCACGTCCGAGTTCGACCCTTTTTTGGAGTCCATAGGAGAGTTTGTCAACACGTTGATTCCGAATCTCTTCTATTTCAAGAAATTCAATGATCTCTTCGACTTGTTCTCGGGCATCACGTTCTTCTCTTGCGGTTCTTCCCAGATAGAAAGCGCACTCGAGTACGCCTGTACGCAGCCTAGAGTGGACACCCACCAAAAGGTTCTGAACGACAGTGCCGTGGCGGAAAAGTGCTAAATTTTGAAATGTTCGCCCGATGCCACGACCCGCAAGATCATGGGGGGCATGCTTCAAAAGGTTCGTCTTGTTAAATTCAATTTGACCACTGCTGGGGTCGTACAAACGACAAATCATGTTGAACAGGGTGGTCTTTCCAGCGCCATTGGGGCCAATGACACTGACAATTTCCCCTTTGCATACGTCAAGTGAAATATCTGACAGGGCTTGAACGCCACCAAAATTTTTACTCAAATTTTGAACGCTGAGAATTGGCTCTGATTGGGTCATGAAAGCCACCGCTTTCTGCGCCTGTAATGTTTAACATCGCGCATGGAACGGCGAGTGCTGGCCGTGCTCATGCCAAGGTAAAACTCTTGAATTTCGGTGCTGTTGTTGAGGGTTTGGGCCGTGCCGTCGAATACGACACGTCCACGTTCTAGGACGTAGCCATAATTCGCTACCGACAAAGCCAAGCGAGCATTTTGTTCGACAAGCAAAATAGAAATTCCTTGCACCTCACAAAGCCGAGTGATGATGCTAAAAATTTGTTCAACAATTTTCGGAGCCAAACCCAATGAGGGCTCATCTAGCATCAGTAACTTGGGGTCTGACATGAGGGCTCGCCCAATGGCCACCATTTGCTGTTGCCCACCAGAGAGGTAGCCAGCAATGCGCAATCGATGTTGGGTCAGGTCTGGAAAGACGTTATAGACCTGTTCAAGCTTGGCCTTTCTGGCGCTCAAGCCCTGTGTGGCGCCACCCATGATCAGGTTGTCCTCAACAGTGAGGTTGGCAAACAGACGGCGTCCTTCGGGGACGTGTGCGATGCCGCTTCGAACAATCTCGTCAGAGGAAGCGCTTGACAAATCGGCGCCGTCAAACTGAATGTTGCCTGCGACCAACGCACCTTTTTCAGGCTGCAAAATACCTGAAATGGCTTTGAGCAAAGTTGACTTTCCTGAACCGTTTGCACCCAAGATGGTGATTACTTGAGCACGAGGCACTGTGAACGAGACGTCGCGCACCGCCTCGATGGCACCATCGTAGAAGATTTGTGCGTTGCTAACAGTGAGTTGAGTCATGGGTCAACAGGGCAGTTTGATGCGCCCAGAAAGTTTTACGCTCATGAATTTTAGGAAGCAACTCGCAGAAGCCAATTAGGGTTAGTACTACTCATTAAAAATAAAATTTGCTTGATATTTTCCTAAAATATGTCATATTCCAGAGGAGATAAATAATTTTTCTCTGGTGAGTCGAACTTAATATTTATGAATGATCGTCCTATTTCAATGCCTCGCTCCTTGAGTGAAAGCAATGTGTTAATCATGGGCGGAACGGCAGGGGTTGGCTTGCGAACCGCCATTGAATTTGCACGCAAAGGCGTTGCCTGTATTGCCTTGGTGGGAAGAGATGAGGCTCGCGGCAATGATGCTTGCAATGCTGTTAAAACTGAATTTCCAGACATCAACATATTGTTTATTGCAGCTGATGCCAATGATTTGAAACAAGCAACTAACGCAGTGATCCAAGCGCATCAGCACATGGGCCGCATTGACGTATTGGTTAATTCGACAGTGGCTGCATTTGTTCCCAGACTGTTGCATCAAACACCCCCTGAAGAAATCGCTGACATGCTCATCGGTCAGATGTTAGGCCCTTTATTGACCAGTCGTTTGGTGTTACCCATCATGCAGACTCAAAAAAGCGGTGTGATTTTGAACATCGCTTCAGATGCTGGAAAATTAGCCACTCCTGGTGAGTCTGTGATTGGTGCTGCCATGGCGGGAATTGTGATGTTCACCCGAACTTTGGCGATGGAGGCCAAACGAGATAGTGTCCGTGTAAATGTGATCACCCCTTCATTGATTGAAGGAACTTTGACATATGACCGAGTCATGCGGGATGGCTTTAGTGCCAAGTTGTTTGAGAAGGCTGCTCGAATGGCTCATTTGGGTTTAAGTCAGCCAGAAGATCTGGCGCATTTGATTGTCTTTTTGTCTAGTCCGGAGGCTTGCCGAATCACGGGTCAAGCAATTAGCCCTAACGGTGGTATTTCAGCGGCCTGATAGAGGCCCCTCGTTTTCTGAGTCTATTTTTTTAAATCATTCTTTCAGCGGGAGATTTTCCTCATGCACCCCATTCTTCAACAACTTGCAGCGGCAGCGGCCGACCCAGCGGGCACGGCCAAAGCTTGGAAAAAAGCGACTGGAGGCAAAGTGGTTGGCTCTTTCCCAATGCATTTCCCTGCAGAGGCCGTTCATGCGGCGGGCGCTCTTCCCGTGATTCTGCAAGAAAATGATGAGCCCATCACAGTGGGCCATGCCTCGATTTATCCTTTCTTTTGTGGTTACACCCGCAGTCTTGTAGATCAAGCAGTCAAAGATGAATTGGATTATGTCGATGCCATCATGTTTGGCGATCACTGTGTTCAAGTTCTCAGTGCTGCTGACATGATCCGTGTCCGCAAGCCTGAAATGAAGGTTCATTTTTATCAGTTAATTGCTTCATTGAAAGATGCTTGGTCTGAAGACAATGCCTTATCAGTCCTTCGTCGACTGACCACTGCTTTGGAGCAAACGCTCAATGTCACCATCACTGAAGACTCTTTGCGAAACAGCATTGCTCTCTTCAACGAAAATCGTCAGTTAATTCGCCACTTGTATGCTCAGCGGCGCGAAGGGTCTATCAAACTGTCCTCGATGGAAATGCAGCACATTGTCAAGTCCAGCATGATCATGGACAAGGCCACGCACAATGAATTGATCAAACAATTGACAAATGATTTGCAAGGAACGGGTGATAAACATGTTGGACGTATCCCTGTCTATTTGTCTGGCCATCTTTGCCAAGCTCCCAAAATTGAAGTGCTGGCCATGATTGAGGAATGCGGCGCCTATGTGGTGGACGATGACCTCTACCATGGCTGGCGATATGTCTCAACCGATGTCGACGACACCAGCGACCCATTGCGCGCATTGGCGCGTTGGTACATCGATCGAAATTGGAATGCCCCATGCCCAACACGTTTGGATCCCAAATCAGATTGGGATGAGTGGCTTTTGAATGCATCGCGCAACAGCGGGGCAATGGGCATGATTGTGCTCATGGCTAAATTTTGCGAACCCCATTACTTCCAATACCCTCGTATCAAGAAAACATTTGAATCCAATGGTGTGCCCCATCTCTTGGTAGAAACAGAGCACGAATTGGTAGCTGGCGGAAACATTCGAACTCGTGTTGAATCTTTCGTTGAAATGATCAAACGTCAATCAGAAAAATCACTGGCCGCCTCGGCCTAAACTAAGGAGTCCCACCATGAATACAGTCGTTAATGAAATGCCACCTGTGAAGCGCGCCAATCGCTTGCAAGCGACCAAATTGAACAACAAAATGGTCACCGAATACTGGGAGGACCTGTTCACTGCCAAAGAGCAAGGCAAGATGGTGTGTTGGTATGAAGGGGTGGCAATAAATCCCATTTTACAAGCCGCAGGTTTGGCTTGGTGTCATGGAGAAGCCGCTGCCGCTTTGCTGGCTGCGCGCAAGGAAGAAGGTCCCGCGCAAAAGGCTGCGGAGGAGGCTGGTTACGATCGTGAATTGTGCTCCTATGCAAGAACTCACATTGGGTGTGGTGTCCTTAGCCAGCGCTCAACTGAGGAGGCTAAAAATTTAATGCTGCCAGAGTCTCAGGACGCACGACGTGGACTTGCTGCACGCATTCCCTTGCCCGACATGATCATCAGCGCCTACCCATTTTGTAGCACTGGGCAACAGTGGGACGAGGTACTGTATAAAACGTTTGGGAAAAAAGTGCCCATCTTCAATATTTCTTTGCCTTGGATCTGGGGAAATAATCCGTCTGCTAAATACATGAGTGGGCCTGAATATCGAGAATCGGTAGATTTCTTGGTTCACCAACTTCGCGAATGCATCAAGTTCATTGAGGGGGTCACAGGTAAAACATTTGACCATGATCGGTTGCGTGAGATCATGGGCTATGTGAAGACTGCGGCTGAGTTAAAAGTTGAAGCACAGCGCTTGTGCAAAGCACGTCCTTCACCCGCAACGTTTTTTGAATGGACTAACAGCATTGCCCCTGTCAATTTCTTGCCTGGCGGTCCTGAGATTGTTGATTATTTTCAAAAGAAAAAGGCTGAAATTGAAGAGCGCATCACGCTGGGTGTAGGTTCAGTCCCCGATGAAAAGTACAGGCTTTTCTGGGACGGCATCATGAACTGGAACAAAATCGGATGGCTTTCCGACAAGTTTGCTGGATTTGATGCATGCATGGTTGCGGGTCGTTACACGCACATGGGGTTTTGGCACGAAACTGAGGTCATCGATTTGCGTGACCCCCTGGATGGCATGGCTCAGAATTTTCTCACTTGTCCCATCAGTATTTCTGCACCCCAGGTTATTGAAAAAGTGATTGAACATTGCGAATATTACGAAATCGACGGGCTTGTCCTGCATGGCGCAAGAACCTGCCGGGCGTTTTCTTACCCTCAGTTCTTACTGGCGGATGCCGTTGGAAAACGCATGGGAATGCCTGTAGCGATGTTTGAAGGTGACATGGTTGATGAATCTTTTTACAAAGACGAATTGGTCAACAGCCGAGTTGAAGCCATGCTAGAACAAATTGAAGCCAGACGTCAGAGAAATCGCTGAGTTTTAAAAGGAGCTTTGGCCATGAGTGCATACGTTCTGGGCATCGACTTTGGTTCCACGACAGGTAAGGCTGTGATTCTCAACCAAGAGGGTGAGGTACTGGCCGCCAGCGTGTCACAAAAAGGTGCTGTGAGTGATGAAGGCGTGAAAGTTGCATTGCAGATGGCATTTGCAGAGGCCGGTATTCAACCTACAGACATTCAGCGTTGTGTTTCTACGGGTTATGGACGCCGTATGCTGGACATGGCAGACCGGACCATCACAGAAATTACTTGTCATGCAAGGGGTGCCGTTGCCATGGTGCCCGAAGCACGCTTGGTGATTGACATTGGAGGCCAAGACAGCAAAGTCATTGCGGTGGATGAGTCGGGCTTGGTCACCCAATTTGCAATGAATGACAAGTGCGCAGCGGGTACAGGTAAATTTTTGGAAGTGTTGGCCCGTGCCGTCAATGTAGAACTTGACGAGATGGGGGCTGCAGCCTTGTCTGCCACTGAATCCGTGAAAATCACCAGCATGTGTGCAACATTTGCAGAAACAGAAGTCATTGCATTGCTGGCTGAAGGAACAGACAAATCTGTTGTTTTGGACGGCGTTCATGCGGCTGTTGCCAATCGAATCGTGGGCTTGGTCAGCCGCGTAGGTCAGCGCATGCCCATTGTGATGACTGGGGGAGTCGCTCGAAACATCGCAGCGGTGAAACACATTGAGATGTCACTTAAGGCCCCTCTCATTATTCCGTCTCATCCGCAAATTGCTGGTGCATTAGGCGCTGCGCTTTTTGCGCTGGATGATTTGCGTCAACTGGGGCCTAGTCAGCGCTTGCAAGTTGATTTGATTGAAAAAGAAGTTGAGCGCCTTGCGTTGTTAGGCGAGACCTGTGCGCCTGCCTGCGCAGCTAAGGCTGTTCCCATTCAATTTAAAACAAAAAAAATGGCCCCACACGAGGTCTAAATTTAACGGAGTCTTCAGATGTCAGGTCCCTTAAAGGGCTTCAAAATCATTGAGATGGCAGGCATGGGACCAGGGCCTTTCTGCGGCATGTTGTTGGCTGATATGGGGGCCGATGTGGTGCGAGTCGAGCGACTGACTGTGGGTGACCGGGGGATTGATTTTTTGCCGCAATTTGATTTACTCAACCGCGGTAAACGCTCGGTGGCCATTGATTTGAAAACTGAAGAGGGCAAGTCGACTCTTCTTAATTTGATGGGTCACGCTGATGCGCTGATTGAGGGGTTTCGCCCAGGGGTGATGGAACGACTTGGTTTAGGCCCTGTTGAGTGCCAAATCCAAAATCCAAAGTTGGTGTATGGGCGAATCACAGGATGGGGTCAAGAGGGGCCTTTGGCACAAGCTGCGGGCCATGATTTAAATTACGTTGCCCTGTCCGGTGCTGTTCACAGCATTGGCCCTGCAGCAGGAAAGCCCAGTGTGCCCTTGAATCTCATTGGTGATTTTGGCGGCGGCGCTCTGTATTTGGCAATGGGTATTCTTGCGGCAATTCTTGAAGCGCAAAAGTCCGGCCAAGGACAGGTTGTGGATGCTGCCATGGTTGATGGCGTGGCCAGTTTGATGACCATGCAATACGCTTTGAAACAAATGGGCGCATGGAAAGGTCCTCGAGGGCATAACTTGCTCGATGGGGGAGCCCCCTTTTATGACGTTTATGAAACTGCTGATGGAAAGCATATTTCAGTGGCACCCGTTGAACGGCGATTCTATGAAGAGTTGATAGAGCGCATTGGTTTGAAGGACTCGCCGCTTCCAAAGCAAAACGATCCCAAAGGATGGTCTGAACTTCGTGAGCACTTAAGTGAAGCTTTCAAAAAACGGACACGCGCTGAATGGTGTGAGTTACTAGAAGGAACGGATGCATGTTTTGCACCTGTCCTGGACATGATGGAGGCGACGCAACACCCCCACAGTATTGAAAGGCACGTTTACACTGAAATTGATGGCGTTGTTCAACCCAATCCGGCGCCGCGTTTTAGTCGAACGCCATCAGAAATTAAGCATGCTGCACCTGCGATGGGTGCCAACACCAGAAATGTTTTTCTAGATTGGGGTTTCTCTGAATCGGTAGTCGACCATTTGGAAGCGAAGGGGTTCATCGCGGGTCAGTAGAGTCGAGAAATGGATCAATTTTAAAATTTTGAGGGTCGCTAGAATAGGTGTTTCAAGACATCGAAATGTTGACGGAGAGCTCCTTTTTTCATGACTAACCCTCAAAACATACGTTACGGCATCATCGGCTGCGGCATGATGGGCCAAGAACATTTGCGCAACATTGCGCTGTTGCCAGGTGCCACCGTCACCCGTATTTTTGAACCCGACGACACCATGGCAGCGGCCAGTTTGGCCTTCGCAAAGGGAAGCCAGCGCGCATCAAGTTTGGCAGAGGTGGTCACGGCCCAGGACGTCGATTGTTTGCTCATTGCCAGCCCCAACTTCAGGCATGCCGAACAAATGGCGGAAATCGCTTTGCTCCGTCCTTTGCCGGTCTTGCTTGAAAAGCCTGCCTGCACTTCGCTGGAAGATTTGAAAAAACTTGCCCAACTCCACCGCAATTACCCAGCCCCCATTTGGGTGGCCATGGAATACCGTTACATGCCCCCTGTCACAGCCTTGACAGAGGAGGCGCACCATCAACAGAACACGGGCCCTGTCACCATGCTTTCCATTCGCGAGCATCGGTTTCCGTTTTTGGTGAAGGTGGGCGATTGGAACCGTTTCAACCGTTATACCGGTGGCACCTTGGTTGAAAAATGTTGCCATTTCTTCGACCTCATGCGCCATATATTGAAGAGCGATCCTGTTCGCGTTTACGCTTCAGCCTCAGTGGCCCACAACCATATGAATGAATCTTATCCAGACGGTGTGCCCGATATTTTGGACAACGCTTACGTCATCGTTGATTTCCAAAGTGGCCAGCGTGCTTTGCTCGAGTTGTGTATGTTTGCTGAGGGGGCAAGATACCAAGAAGAAATTTCGGTGGTGGGCGCCAACGGCAAAGTCGAGTGTTTTGTGCCAGGCCCCGGTCGGTTCTGGCCCGATCATTTGGGTGAGCCGCCCACACCCAAGGTGGTCATCAGCCCTCGCAATCCCAAAGGCCCCAGAGAGCTGGAGGTGCCCGTCGATCCAGTGGCCTTGGCTGCGGGGGATCACAACGGTTCTACCCTTTACCAACATCAACGTTTCAATGCACTGGTTCGGGGCCATGGTGCCCTTGAAGTGGGCTTGCAGGATGGCTTAACAGCGGTGTTAATCGGTTTGGCCGCTCAAGAGTCTGCTCGAACGGGCCAAGCCATTGACCTGACGCAAGGTGCTTACGCGCTGAGTCAAATTTAAAAGCCTGCCAGGAACTTCGCTGCTTGTTGCCAATCTGCTGGGGTCATGGCATGCCCGCCAGGACGCTCGACCCATTTCAAATTCGCTTCATGACCTGCCCAGCTGGCTTTCAGCATTTGGTGCATGCATTCGGTACCTTCCGGGTTAGCCCATAAATCGTCCTTAGCCTGTAGCAAGCACAAGCCTCTGGGGGCGATGGTTGCGAGCATTTGCCTAGGCGTGTCTAAGGCCACAATATTTTGAATGTGCACAGTTGTGTTGAGCTCAGGGCTGAGCCAATGCGGAAATGACTTGATCAATTCAGTCAGGCTCTCGGCACCCTGACGTTGAACTGCCAGAGACGCTGCACCTGCCGTGCCGCTGTTGTGAGAGATGACGGCGGCAGCACGTTGGTCGGTGGCTGCGGCCAATAAGGCGGCTTTACCGCCTCTGGAATGACCGACAAGGCCAAGGGCCGCCTGAATTTGGTCTGGCCTGTGTGCCTGTCTGATTTGCACCAAGGCGTCTAAGCTCCTTTGATAGCCCCAGGCCCAAGCTGAAATACAGCCTGTGGACAGCGATGGCCATTGAGCCCAGATGGGCCCTTTGCGCTGGCCGTTGTCAAAAGCCAATTCTGTTCGATTGAACCAAGCCAAGGCGCAACCCTCATTCAGAACGGCCTGAATGCCTTCCCCATGAATCACTTGAGGCCAGCAGCCGTCGCCACTTAACAAAATGGGAACCTGATCGCGGGAAAGGGGGGAGACCAAGGTCAAGGTCCAATTCAGAAGCTTGCCAACTCGGACTTGCCAAAGTGCCAATTCCCGGTCTGCTTGCTGAAGCTGATGCATGCATTCAACCTGAACAGGTAAATCACTTGGCAAGGCTTGGCCAAAGAGGGCTAAAAGTTGTCCATCAAGGTCTGCTGCCTGGCTCAGGGTAGGGGGTAATTCATTCATTATTCGTACAAACGCTTAGTCAGAAGGGTGCCTTAACAGGCTATAGTCGCGCGATGCCCAAATTATCAAGGAGATCCCCATGAAAACCGTTCATATTCGCCCATTGGTTCTGATGCTTGGAATGACCATTGCTGCAAGCGCTGCGATGGCCAGCGAAATTCGTGTAATGTGCTACCAAGACGGCGTGGAGTGCGAAGTCACGGCTGAAATTGCCAAGCGCTTTGAAGCGTTGAATCCTGCCACCAAGGTGATCATTGACACGGTTCCTTATAAGTCCATTGTGGAGCAGTTGCCAGTTCAGTTGGCTGCAGGCCAAGGCCCTGACATTGCCCGGGTGACCGACTTAGGTGGTCTGTCCAAATATTACATGGACATTGCCCCCAATTTGAAAAATCGCAAATACTGGGATGACAACTTTGGTGCCACCACACCTTGGCTGCGCCCCAGTGCTACCGACAAAGGCATCTACGGCTTCATGTCGCAGCTCACCATGACGGGCCCCTTTGTGAACAAGACTTTGTTTGAACAAGCCAAGGTGGCCATTCCCGGCCCCAAGGCGACTTGGGATGACTGGATCAAAGCAAGTACACAAGTTGCCAAAGCCACCCAAATCAAAGCAGGCAGCGCATGGGACCGTTCCGGTCACCGTTTCGCAGGCCCCGCCATCAGCTACGGCGCCAAGATTTTTGATGCCAAGGGCAACCCTGTCATTGATGCAGGTTACAAAAATGCAGTCACCAAGTTTGTGGGATGGCACAAAGATGGCAGCATGATGCGCGAAGTGTGGGCTGGCACAGGCGGTTCTACCTACGCTTCCTCCATCGATGAATTCGTCAATGGCAACGTGGCCATGGTGTTGGCCGGTAGCTGGCAAATCGGTAACCTGCAAAAGAAAGTCGGCACCAATTTTGATTGGGTCGCTGTGCCCAACCCCTGCGGTCCTGCCGCTTGCTCAGGCATTCCTGGCGGCGCAGCTTGGGTGGCTTTGAAAACCAGCAAGTCGCCTAAAGAAGTGGCGGCATTCTTGGACTTCATGGCCTCTGAGACAAATTACGCTGAGTTCACAGCCAAGACCAATAACATTCCTGCACATGCAGGCTTGGCGAAAAAAGGCATCAATTACACCAACGCAGAACCCGCAGCCAAAGCCGCTTTAGGCGTTTTCAGCGGTGGCGTGTCTCAATTGGCACCTGTGGCCTATGCTTTCCAAGGTTACAAATTCAACCGTGCCATCATGTTGCCAACGGTGACCCGTGTCACGCAAGCCATCGTAGGTGAAATGAGCACTGACGACGCTGTCAGTAAAATCAACACAGACATGCAGGACGCTCTGAAGCAAGCTCAACAGTGATCTTGGTTTGAGCGCTTCCATGGGGGTGTGGGCATGAACAATGACCCACACCTTTGTTTTTTGGGGACCACCTATCGCCCTGACTTGTCAGTTGGGGCGATTTATTTTTGATGCGACTCATAGCTTTCTTTTTTAATTTGTTAGAGCCATTTTTTAGGCTTGGACAAAAGTTGCTGGGCCTGCAGCGTGTGGGCTGGCTTTTTGTCACTCCCAATTTGGTCGTGTTTGGGCTCTTCTGCTTTTTGCCTATCTTGATTAACTTGGTGTATGCCGTGACGGGAGGGGTCAATTTGATGCCCTTCACGCGGCCTTTCACTGGTGCAGAGAATTTTGCAATTCTCTTTCAATGCGACAACTACCTAGATTTATCGACTTGCCGCAAAGATATTTTTTGGCGCGCTGTTTTCAACACTCTGAAGTTCAGCCTGATTCAGGTGGGACTCATGGTGCTGTTGTCCTTGGCCACTGCCTTGGTGCTCAATCGAAAAATCATCGGGCGTGGTTTTTGGCGTGGTGTATTTTTCTATCCGGTGTTGTTGTCACCCGTGGTGGTGGCGCTCATCTGGAAATGGTTGTTGCAAAGCCAAGGGGCTTTCAATGCAGGCTTGGTGGCGTGGGGTTCTGCGCCCATTGAATGGCTCACCGATTCAGGCTGGGCGTTCTTCTGGACCGTGTTTGTATCAATCTGGGCACACATGGGTTTTTACACACTCATTTTGTTAGCTGGGCTGCAAGCCATTCCCAAAGATTTGTATGAAGCTGCTGAAATGGACCGTGCAAGTCCCTGGCGCACATTGACGCGCATCACCTTGCCTTTGCTCATGCCGAATTTGATTGTGGTCCTGGTGTTGGCTGCCATCCGTGCAGTCCAGGTGTTTGATGAAGTGTTCGTGCTCACAGGCGGCGGTCCTGGTTCTGCTACCACTTTCATTGTTCAGTTCATTTACCAAACTGGTTTTGCTGAGCAAATACATTTGTATGGTCTGGCTGCGGCTGCATCTTTGGCATTGGCATTTTTCTTAATCATCCTCACGCTGGCGCAGCTCCGCTTAACGCGCGCTAGCGAAGCAGGACAGAAAGTGCGTTGAACATGTCGACCCTTAACTTTCTCCTTCGCACACGAGGTCGTCAGTCGCTTGATTGGACCGATGTTTTGAGCTATGCCTATTTGGTCATTGGCTTGTTCACCATGTTTGCGCCTGTTGTGTGGCTGGTCATGTCGTCATTCAAAACTGAGGCAGCTATCAGCCAGTTCCCACCCTCGTTTTTGCCCTATGCACAAAAAACGGTCATGGTGGAAGGCCATGCCAAGCCCTTGCCTTTGTTTTTGGTAAAGCGGGAAGATGGCAGCCAAAAAGAGATGGCGCAGGTCAATCGCATTGGCATTATGGCGAACATGATTGATCCAGCAGCGCCCGAACAGCGTTTGCAAGTCAACATTCGCCAGCGCGAGCCTGTGAATGAAATGAAATTTGCGTGGAACAACTACACCGACTTGTTTGGCAAGTTCACATTCGGCACTTACTTGTGGAACAGTGTGTTCATCACGGTGGTGGCCACTTTGCTCACTTTGCTCATTAACTCGATGGCGGCATTTGCATTGTCGAAGTACAAATTCAAAGGTCAGAAAAGTGTCTTTCTTTTGATCATCGCAACGCTCATGATTCCGCCCACCATCATTTTGGTGCCGGTTTTTTTAGTCATCAATGAAGTGGGCCTGTTGAACAGTTTGTGGGGTGTCATTTTGCCGGCTGTGGCCACGCCCACAGGGGTATTCTTGCTGCGCCAATACATGCTCACCATTCCCGATGAGTTGATTGAAGCTGCGCGAATGGACCATGCCAGTGAGTGGCGCATTTACTGGCGCATTGTGCTTCCCTTGTCTGCGCCTGCGCTGGCCGTTCTGGCCATTTTTTCCGTGATGTGGCGCTGGAACGACTTTTTGTTGCCACTCATTGTGCTCTCGAAAAATGAGTTTTTCACCCTGCAGTTGGCCTTGAATTCATTTCAGGGCGAATTGAACACCCAGTGGCATTATCTTCTGGCCATGACTGTGATCACCTTGTTGCCAGTCACTTTGGTGTTTGCTTTCCTTCAACGTTACATCACCACCGGCATCGCGGGCGCTGGTGTGAAATAACGGTTTTATTACTGAATTTTTTCTGTCAGGTTGTGCATTGTGTCTACCCTTGAATTGCGATCTCTCCGTAAACAGTTTGACCAAACAGCGGTCATTCATGGCATAGATTTAAAAGTTGAGCACGGCGAATTTGTGGTGTTTGTCGGGCCCTCGGGTTGCGGAAAATCTACATTGCTTCGAATGATTGCCGGACTCGATTTGCCCACCGAGGGCGAAGTGCGAATTGATGACCAACGTGTGAACGAAGTGGGTGCGGCTGATCGCGGTTGTGCCATGGTTTTTCAATCCTATGCTTTGTATCCGCACATGTCGGTCTATGACAACATGGCATTTGGCTTAGAGAACGCCAAAGTGCCCCGTTCAGAGATTGAGAAGAAAGTCCAAGAGGCGGCCAATTTGCTGCGCCTAGACCCACTTCTGCAACGCCGTCCTACCCAATTGTCTGGCGGCCAGCGTCAGCGAGTGGCCATTGGCCGTGCCATTGTGCGCAGCCCCAAAATATTTCTGTTTGACGAACCACTTTCTAACTTAGACGCAGAGCTGCGCGTTTCCATGCGCAATGAATTGCGTGAATTGCACCAACGCTTGGGTGCCACCATGATTTATGTCACACATGATCAAGTGGAAGCGATGACCATGGCCGACAAAATTGTGGTGTTGCGAGCGGGCTTGGTTGAACAAGTGGGAACGCCAGTCGACTTGTACGAAAAACCCTGCAACACTTTTGTGGCTGGCTTCATTGGCAGTCCGCGCATGAACTTCATCGCAGTCGACTTGGTGCGAGCAGCCGCTGCATGGCCAATTTCTCCTCAGGCTGTGCAGGTTGGAATTCGGCCAGAGCACTGGAAACCCTGCGGGCCTGGCGAGGGCTTGGTCATGGTGGTCAAAACTGTGGAGTATTTGGGTGCACAGCGCTTGGTTCACGCACAACTGTCTGATCAATCGCGCGTGGAGGTGTTGGTTGAAGGTGAAATGAATTTGATACCAGGACAAACCGTTGAAATGAACGCTCCGGCGCACCATGTTCATGCATTTGATAAACAGGGACAGCGCCTCGAAAAGGATGCAGTATGAAACCCATTGCTGGTTCTGCTTGGATTTCCTCGCCCGGGGAATCAAGCGCTGATGCCGTCATTGACTTGAAAGAGGGCGGTCAACTGCGCTTGGTTTTTTTATCAGAAACAATGGCGCGTGTCACATGGCAATCTTCTGAAGGCTTCAAAGAACCCAGAACATGGGCTATCGCGCCCGTATCAGGTCAGGACGTGGCTTGGGAAGGCCGACCCCGTGAAACCTTAGCGGGCTTTGATCGCCCAAAGCTTTCGCCAAGAGCCGATACCAAGAGCTTAGAAACTTCGAAACTGCGTGTGAATTGGACGGGTGGCGAGGGTGAGCCTATTCGCTTAATTTGGACCGATCCTGCAAACAACAAGCCATTTCAAAGCGACCGTGTGACGAGTGCGTATTTGAACGAAGATCGAACGGGTTTGCTTCGCCATTGCTTAGAACGAGATCCGTCTGAGCATTACTTTGGCCTGGGCGACAAAACAGGTCCTTTGAATTTACACGGGCGCCGTTTGCGTTGTCTGGGGCAAGACTCAATCGGTTACGACCCTGAACGAGGTGATCCGCTTTACAAACATTGGCCTTTTTTAATCACGCGCACAGTGGATGGTTTGTGGGTCGGGACCTATTACGACACCTTGTCAGCTTGCACATTTGATTTGGGTTGCGAACACGACAATTACCATGGCCTGTTTCGCACCACTGAAATTGACGATGGCGACTTGGACTACTACCTGATGGTGGGTTCAACGCCCGAAGAGGTCATTGCACAATTTGTGAAATTGGTGGGAGGTACATTGTTGCCCCCCCGCTGGACCTTGGGGTATGCCCAAACCGCCATGGGCTTGGCCGATTCAGCCAATGCCCAAGAAATGTTGTCGTCCTTCATTGACGAGTGTCAGTATCACCAAGTACCCATTTCTGCTTTCCACTATGGCTCGGGTTATTCAAGCAGGGGCAAACAACGTTATGTGTTCACTTGGAACACCAGCAAGTTTCCCAACCCCGAAGAAGTGAATGCCAAATTTCATGCCGCTGGTATGAAAGTAGTGGCCAATCTCAAGCCCTGCTTGTTGGACGATCACCCTGCCTACAAAGTGTTGGCTGAGCAGGGTGCTTTCATTGAGCATGAAGCTTCCCACCAGCCCGTGGTGGAGCCCTATTGGGATGGACAAGGCTCCCACTTGGACTTTACCTGTGAGCAAGCAGTTAAGTGGTGGCAATCGCAACTTAAAACACAAATATTGCAGCGCGGGATTGATGTAGGTTGGAACGACAACAATGAATACGCGATACAAGCGGAAGACGCCATCAGCGCTGGCATGGGCGCTAGTTTGCCCATGCACAGAAGCAGGCCCTTGCACGGCCTTTTGATGACCCGTGCCACCTTTGAATCGCAAAAGGCACATGCGCAAGAAACTTCACAAGCAGATCTGGCCTTTACCATCACGCGAGCGGGCCCCCCTGGCATTCAGCGCTATGCACAGACTTGGTCGGGTGACAACACCACCAGTTGGGCCAGCTTGAAGTGGAACATCCGCACGGGACTCCAAATGAGTTTGTCGGGCATGTTCAACATCGGCCATGACGTGGGTGGTTTTTATGGCCCTATTCCCGATGCTGAATTGTTTTTGCGTTGGGTGCAATCTTGTAGCTTGAACCCTCGCATGGTGATGAACTCTTGGAAAGCTGGCAATGTGAGCAATTTGCCTTGGATGCATCCCGAAGTCACGCAGGCTGTGATCGAGGCTATCCGTTTGCGCTACCAACTATTGCCTTATATGTGGCAGTGTTTTGAAGCTGCCAGCCATAAACATGTGCCCATCATTCGCCCCACCTTTTTCAATTTCCCCAATGACTTGAAGTGTTTTGAGGATTCAGACGATTTCATGTTGGGTGACGCATTGCTTGTCGCACCAGTGGTAGTGCAGAGTGCCATAACGCGAGAGGTTTATTTGCCGCATTTGCCGACTGGCGAATATTGGTTTGACTTCTACGACAAGACCCCCTTGAAGGCGGGTCAAAGACATACAGTGAAAGCGCCTTTAAATCAATTGCCTTTATTTGTCAAATCAGGCGCACAGATACCTATTGCAATGTCGGTGAATGGTACGCTGCCTAAGTTTGATGACTCGGTGACTGAGGTCTTGAAATTTTAAAAATTTTGCGTAGATAATCTACTTAAATTCCAACAATGTGAGGTCAGCACATGGAAAAAAAAATTGTCCCCGGTATCTGCCGCAATTGCCTTGCTTACTGCCCTATCCTCGTCACAGTTGAGGGCGGTCGCGCTGTCCATGTCACGGGTGACCCAGAGGCGCCTGCATTCGATGGGTACAGTTGCCCCAAGGGCCGCGCCTTGCCAGCCCAGCACAATGACCCAGCGCGACTGACACATTGTCTGCAACGCCAATCTGATGGGCGTTTCACCTTGATAGACGCCAGTCTTGTGATGGACCAAGTGGCCGCGAAGGTACAAAAAGTGCTGGCACTCCACGGACCCCGTGCAATTGCAATGTACCGTGGTAGCGGACAAGTTTCGCACCCCAGCAGTGCACCGATCATGGGCGCTTGGTTGCGAGCCATCGGTTCGCGCATGAATTTTTCTGCGGCCAGTATCGACAAGCCTGCAGAATACACGTCCGTTGCCATGCACGGTAATTGGCATGCGGGGCTGCAGACATTTGAGACGTCTGATACATGGATCATGGTCGGTGCCAACCCTGTGATTGCCAAATCTAACGGGGGCCCACTCAACAACCCTGGGACCCGATTAAAGGAGGCGCAGCAACGTGGCATGCAATTGATTGTGATTGATCCTCGCCGTACCGAAACCGCAAAACGTGCAGCTGTTCATTTGCAATTGCGACCGGGCACTGATGCGGTGCTTCTTGCGGGGCTGATCCATATCATTCTGGCAGATGGCTTGCAAGATTCTGATTTCGTGGCTGCGAATGCAGTGGGACTCGATGCTTTGCGCAAAGAGGTGTCGCCCTATACACCCGAGTTTGTCTCTGCAGTTTCCGATGTGCCAATGCATCAGTTGCTTACTGCGGCGCGAATGTATGGTCGTGGCAAGAGGGGTGGTGTAGTCTGCTCCACTGGGCCTAGCTTCTCCACTCACAGCAATCTGACCTACTACCTTGCCCTGTGCTTGAACACGCTTTGTGGCCGTTGGGCAAGGGAGGGCGATATCGCCCCCAATCCTAATGTTTTGTTGCCTGCATTCCAACCCCGTGCCCAGCCCTTCGCACCGTACCCGGTAGTCAGCGACCGGCCGATGCGAGTACACGGTCTGATGGAGAATGCAAGCGGTGTGCCCACTGCAGCGCTGGCTGATGAAATTCTTTTGGATGGGGAAGGGCAGATCAAGGTACTGTTGTGCCTTGGTGGCAACCCAGTGCTGGCTTGGCCAGACCAGAAAAAAACCGAAGCAGCCCTCAGTAAACTCGAGTTGTTGGTCGTACTGGATTACAGGATGACAGCCACCGCACAATTTGCCCATTACGTGGTTCCGCCTCCGCTGTCGCTTGAATTGCCGGGAACGACTCAGATGGTCGAGTCTCTCAAATACTACGGTGTATCCCGTGGCTATTCCATGCCCTGGGCTCAATACACACCAGCCATTGCGGATGTCCCTGTAGGCTCTGACCTGATTGAAGATGGCGCCTTTTTCTTCGGACTGGCGCAGCGTATGGGTCTGCAATTGGACTGGATCAACCAGCGTGGTCAGGGACCGAATTTGGAAGGTCCTTCACAGACCATTCCCTTAGACATGTCACATGTTCCGACCCCTGAGGAAATGATTGACTTGGCATGCAACGATGCACGTGTTCCATTGGGCGAGGTTAAATCTCACGCACATGGTAAGGTCTACGAACTGGATGTCAGGGTATTGCCGCGTGAACCTGAGTGCAGCGCCATGTTGCAGCTTGCCGATCCAATGATGCTGCAGGAACTGCGAGATCTGCACCCGGCCAGCGCGCAGTGGAAGTCCGATTCGGAGTATCCCTTCATGCTGGTCTGCCGGCGTGCAAACAACTTCATGAACTCAGTTGGAGCAGGCTTGTTTGATCTAGATAGAGGTCGTACTCATACACCTGCCTACATGCATCCGCAGGATCTCGAAGCGATCGGAATTTCAGAGGGTGCTTTGATCGAGGTGCGTTCGCGTCATGGGGTAATGATGGCGCGTGTTGAAGCAGACGACAGCCTGCGGGTTGGATTGGTTTCGGTGGTTCACGGGTTTGGAGGGTCATCGACCCATGCAGGCCCAGACGACGAACTGCATCTGGGTTCGGTTACCCGTTTGGTGGGTATGGATGAGCGCGATCCTATCAGTGGCATTCCGCGAATGAGCGCATTGCCGATTGCGGTTAAAGCCGCTGTGATTTGAAAATATCCAACTTATTCCACTCCATAGGGATTTGACGAAATAGTCCGTTCATCCATAGATATCAGTCAAGCAAACCATATTTTGAAGTTCAAAAAGTGTTTGTAGCCATAAAAAATCACCGCGTAATGAACTGCACCCCAAAAGTTGGACACCAATCCAACCTTTTGGGTTAGTTCAAAAGTTCAGTGCTTTTTTCATTGTTTCAGAACCTTGTCAAAATCTAATAAATGAACTCTTTACCCTTATTGCTTGTCCCCGGCCTGATGTGCGATCACACCGTTTGGGATCCCGTCATCCCGGCATTGAGCGCTTCAAGAACTTGCAGCGTTGTTGACCATCGAAATACCAACACCCTTGGTCAAATGGCCGCTCAATTGCTAGATGAAGCACCCGACAGATTTCTTTTGGCAGGACATTCCATGGGGGGGCGCGTTGCCATGGAGGTTGTTCGAATCGCACCGCATCGTGTCGCAGGTCTGGCTTTATTGGACACGGGTTATTTGGCCAAGGCTGACGGCGAAGAGGGCGATGAAGAGGTCAGAAAACGCATGGCCCTGTTGCACATCGCACAAACACAAGGCGTTCGTGCCATGGCGCAAGAATGGGTGAAAGGCATGGTTCATCCGAATCGATTGAGCGATTCGGTCTTGCTGGAAGCGATCCTCAAGATGTTTGAAAGAAAGTCTGCCGAAATTTTCGCCAATCAACTGCACGCATTGATTGAACGACCTGACGCCACGCCAGTGCTACAAAGCATTCAAGTTCCCTCGCTCATTTTGTGTGGCTTGCAAGACTCATGGGCCACACCGGCGCAACACCAAGCGATGCAACACCAGGTGCCGCACGCCGTCATCTCGATGATTGACGGCGCCGGTCACATGGCCCCCATGGAAAGACCGCAAGCAGTATCTGAGTCGATGCTGAAATGGCTGTCTGATTGCTGAAGCTTCAAACCCAAGCTTGCAGCACGTAGTCGTAGGCTGCTTGGCCGTTGGTCATGTCGACCCGTTGCAATTTGATTTTCAAATCACTGCCTAGCTTGACCAAGGTATGGCGGTAGCTGCCACCAAAATGGCGGATGTCGTCACGGCGCATTTCCATCATTTGAAAGCGAGAGTAGACCTCGATGTGGGTCGCACTGACCGCTTCAATCACAATGTTACCCACCATGTGATTGGTACCCCAGTGTGCAGCTTGTGACCATGCGTTGGGATGAAGCAGCCGGCTCATACGAACCTCCATGAGCAGTTTGTCTTCTGCAAAAATGGAAGGCTCACGCCGCCAATCGGTTTGTGTGGGCGTGGAAGGCATCCAGTAAACACCATCGTCACTGAACAATTTGCCAAATTCGCCCCAAGCTTTGTTGTCTAGCAGCGCTGCTTGATGGAACAACAACTCCTCTACTTGGCGTTGCAAGGCGAAATCCACACGGATGGCTTTGGGAATGTAGCCTTGACTGGGTTGTCGGCCGCGGCCCATGTGATCCGGCTCGATGGAGTCTGCGCCCGACATCGATTGGATGGCTTCAATCACGACACCGGTGCCGAGTGCTGCTTTAACTTCATTGGTTTTCATGAGGGGTGACTCCTGTTCAGGCTTTTGCTGAAGGTTGAATGGCGGCGCGGATATAAGATTCCCATGCCTTGAACTGATTGCGCATCACCACTTCGCTGGTGCCATTGTTGGAATACAGAACGCCATCTTTTTCAGTATCGCCACCGTAATTCCGGTGGAAGCTCACCCATTCGCCACCTTTGGATTGCAGGCCCAGTTGGCCTTTGGTCCAGTTTTCTAAATCATCCGCATTGATCATGGTGGCTGGCGAGTTCACCAGATTGAAATACCAAAGTGATCGTTCGTAGATGGCTTCGGGCACCCCTTTGAGTCGAAAGTGCCAGATTTCAGACAATGTTTTATCAGGTGCTAAGGGGCGCAAGCATCGCAGTTGTTGCAAAGGTGATTGAACAGACAGGTAAGGGTAGATGAGCACGTGGTGAATGCTTCGCGCCAAATACTCCTCACCTTTTTCTTCGCCGTAGGCCTTTTTGATCAAAGCTTCATATTCAACCGTGTCTGGGTCGGTAGGGCGCAAGCCCATGTAGGCTTTCAAAATGCCGTGGCCGTACTTGAAGTTGACCGTTTGAACCGAGTCCCATTGATCAAAGCTGGAAGCAAAAGTGGAAAGGTAATGGAAAAACAAAGGCGCCTCGCCTTTTTCTTTCTTCAAGCGTTGTTCCACTTTGCGCGCAGACACGCCAGTAGATTGGTGCGTGACAGAGGGGTGCAGTGAGTCCAGCTGGTTCTCCATGAAGAACTTCCAATTGGAATGCTGAACGACACGGTGACAGACAGGCACGGCTTCTACTTCTCCCAAGGGCGAGCGGTCGCACATGTCGTCAAAGGCCACTTTGGCTTCACCCAAGAATTCAACCAGACCTGGCCCTTCTTTGGACAAGCTGGCAAACACAAAGCCGCGGTAACTGTCGACTCGGGCAGCCGCAACCATGCTGCAATCTGGGTTGTCGGGGGTCATGCGTGTGCCGTCGTAGCCTTTGACCAAGGGAATGGCTTTGACTTTGCCATTCAAATGAAAGCTCCATGCATGGTAGGAACAGACAAAGCCCTTGCCTGTATTGCCGCTTTGATTGCCGCAAAGTTCAACACCGCGATGGGGGCAGCGGTTGTAGAGAACTTTCACACTTTTGTCGATGTCTCTGACCATGACCATGGGTTGACGGCCAATTTGCATGGTGAAGTAGTCGCCACTCTCTTTCACTTGAGACTCATGCCCGCAATAGACCCAAGCCTTCTCAAAGATATGTTCCATTTCAAGATCAAACAATTGTTGATCGGTGTAGACGCTCTTGTGAACGCGGTCAGGTTGAACCAGATGGTCTAAATCTATCGATTGCATGAAAACTCCATTTCGGCGCTTGAGATGAACACGAAACCATAACTTAACCGAGGTCAAGCATTAGATCTACAACAATTCATGCTTTTTCCATTACCATAGGTTATGGATTACAGAAAAGTTCAACTCTTTCTAGCGGCCGCTCGGTACGGCAATCTCACCGAAGCCGCTGCTTCGATGGAAATTTCTCAGCCTGCCTTGTCCAAAAGCATCAAAGCCTTGGAGAAAACTTTGGGCGTTCGGCTTCTGGAGCGTGGTCGATTCGGGGTCAGTCTCACGCCTTTTGGTCAGGCACTCATGGAGCATGGCCGGGTCATAGAGGCAGAAATGCGAAATGCTGTGGGTGAAATTCAATCGATGCGCGGCGCTCAGCGGGGTCACGTGATGATTGGCTGCGGCCCTACAGAAGCGACCCGTCTATTGCCTCTAGCACTCAAGATTTTGGCAGCCCAGAACCCCGAAGTTCATGTGACAGTCCTTTATGGTTTGAATGAGGCCTTGATGCCTTGGGTCAAGCAAGGGGAGGTGGACTTTGCATTGTCTTCGGTGCCTGCCAGATCAACAGATGCAGAGTTGGTGCATGACTACCTTTCAACAGAGGGTGCCACAGTCGTAGCCCGGTCAGACCATCCCTTGGCAAAACACAAAGTGGTCAACCCCAGCATGTTGGTGAAGTTTCCATGGATTTTGCCAAGACAGCGAGAATTAGAGCGACTCGCGTTTGACGATTACTTTGCCTCGCACGATTTAGAGCCACCCGTGGCCCAAGTTGAAACCACCTCCACAGTGCTGATGAAGTCCATGGTGATGCAGAGTGATGCTTTAACCTTCATTCCCAATGAATTGATTTATTGGGAGGTTAGAGCAGGGCAACTGAAGGCACTTGAGGCCACAGGCAATCAGTGGGAAAGGCGAGTAGGCCTCACCCGTCGTCGCAAAGGGACGCTCAGTCCCGCCAGTAAACTACTGATGCAAGCAGTGAAGTCAGTGGCACAAACTTTTTAAAATTAAACGCCAAGATAGCGTGTCCACAATTGCCGATCATCTCTCAGTGCTTCTGAGCTTCCAGTCCAGGCCACCTGTCCACGTTCGAGAATCAGGTGGTGTGAGGCAATCTCTACCAATCGATTGACATATTTGTCGACAACGATCAAGGTTTGCCCTTCGTTGCAGAGCAGCCTTAAACACTTCCAAATTTCTTCTCGAATGAGGGGCGCTAAACCCTCTGTGGCCTCGTCCAAAATGATCAGGCGCGGGTTGGTGACCAAGGCGCGACCGATGGCCAGCATTTGTTGTTCACCCCCAGAAAGCTGAGAGCCTAAGTTGGATTTCCTCTCGGCCAGCCGGGGAAACAATTCGTAGACACGGGAGGGAGTCCAAAGAGTTTTGCTGTTGTGGCGATTGCTCAAAAAGGCGGTGAGGTGTTCGTCTACTGACAGGTTTGGAAAAACCTGCCGGCCTTCGGGCACCACAGCAATGCCCATGCGTGCAATTTTGTCTGCCGTGAGATGGGTGACGTCTTGTCCATCAAATAAAACTTGCCCGCCCTGAATCGATTTGAGTCCTAAGATGCTTCGGATCAAGGTTGTTTTTCCCATGCCATTGCGGCCAAGCAATCCCATCGACTCACCTGCCTTGAGGCTGAAGTCAATTCCAAACAATACCTGACTCTCTTGGTACGCCGATTGCACATTTTTTACTTGCAGCAAGCTCATGCGTTTTCCTCCCCCAAGTAAGCAGCAATGACCTGGGGATGATGTCTGATTTCTTGCGGTGTACCGGTTGCAATCAAGGCGCCGCTGACCAACACAGAAATTCTGTCTGCCAATCTGAACACCGCGTCCATGTCGTGTTCGATCAGTAAGATGGCAGATTGCTGGCGCAATTTAAGAATGAGATTCAAAATACGCTCAGATTCAACGGGGCCTGCGCCTGCCATGGGCTCATCGAGCAACAGCAATTTGGGCTGTGTGGCGACGGCCAACCCCAGTTCCAAAATACGTTGCTCACCATGAGCGAGTTCACTGGCGTGATGATGGGCGCGGGGTGCCAATCCCAGTTCATTCAGCAGGCTCATGGCCTTGTCGGTGAGTTCGGCTTCTTGCTTGACAGGCCGCCAAAAAGAAAAACTGTTGCCTGTTCGTGCTTGGATGGCAAGCGAGACATTTTCTAAGACGGTGAACGATTTGAACAGGCGCGTGATTTGAAATGAGCGAGCCAAACCCAGTCGGACACGCTCATGGGTAGCCATGGCGGTGATGTCTTGACCTTGAAACAAGATGTGACCGCTGTCGCTGGAAAGCAAGCCAGACAATTGCGCCACGAGACTGGTTTTGCCGGCGCCATTGGGGCCAATCAGGGCATGAATTTCATTCGGCAGAACTTGCAGATTGACATGGTCTGTGGCCAGCAAAGCGCCAAAGCTTTTGACCAAGTCTTGAATATCGAGCAAAGGCTGCTGGCTCATGCATGACCCTTTGTTTCAAGCTTTTTAGGCCGGTTGAAGAAGCTTGATAAGCCACGAGGCGCCAACAGCACCACCGCCAATAAAAACCAGCCGATATAGAACTGCCAATACACGGTGTATTCGGCGATCAGATCTTCCAAAATGAGCAAAACCAAGGCGCCCCAGAGGCCGCCCGACAGTGTGCCCACGCCGCCCAGAATCACCATGACCATCAAGGTGCCAGACTGTGTCCAGTGCATCAGGTTGGGACTGACGTAGTTTTGATGGTTGACCATCAAGGCACCTGCCAAGCCGCCCAATGTCCCTGCAATGATGAACAAAACCCATTTGTAGGTGTATGCCGGAAAGCCAATGGCGTCTACACGCGTGTCATCGTCGCGAATGGCCAGAATAACGCGGCCGAAACGCGATTTCATCATGCGCGAAATGATCACCAAGGTGAGCACCAAAACGAACAGCACGACAAAGTAAAAGGTCACATCATTTTTTAAATCAAGCCCCATGCCAAAGTTGGATCGCGACTTGATGTTCAAACCTTCGTCGCCACCATAGGCTTTGATGGAGTTCACCAAGTAGTAAATCATTTGCGCAAAAGCCAATGTGATCATGATGAAGTAAACACCGCGCGTTCTCAAAGAGATGGCGCCAATGACTGCAGCGGCCAGTGCTGAAACACCCATCGCCACCGCAAAGTTAAGCCAACCGCTCGTCACACCCTCTGTGATCATGATGCCCACAGCATAGGCACCAATGCCAACAAAGGCCGCATGACCAAAAGACACCAATCCACCAAATCCCAAAATGAGGTTCAAACTGCACGCTGCAATGCCATAAATCATCATGCGGCTGATCATGCTGATGTAATAGTCTTGGCCACGCGCATGCAACACCAAGGGCAGGGCAACGGCAAGTGCCAGCAACAAGGACCAAAGCCAAGGAGGAGTTTCGCGATTCATCTTGACCTTGCGCTAAGAGCGACCTGAGAACAGCCCTTGAGGGCGAACAAAGAGCACAACGGCCATCAAGAGATAGACCAAAATAGAAGCCACGGCAGGACCCGCTGCGCTCGCAAACTGGGGAGAGAAAATTTCACGAAATAAGTGGGGCAGCAGTGTGCGACCCATGGTGTCAACAAAACCCACCAAAATGGCACCCACAAAAGCACCCCAGACAGAGCCAATGCCCCCAATCACAATGACCACAAATGCCAAAATGAGGATGTTCTCTCCCATGCCAACTTGAACGGCAAGCAAGGGGCCCAGCATGGCACCCGCCACGGCGCACAGCGCGGCGCCGATACCAAAGACACCGGTGAACAGGGCTTTGATGTTGATGCCCATGGCCATGGCCATCTCACGATTGGAGGCGCCTGCGCGAACCCAAGCACCCACGCGAGTTTTGGTCACCAGCACAAACAACAACAAAGCAATGGCCAAGCCTACCGCGATGATGACCAAGCGGTAGCTGGGGTACAACAAGCCAGGGAGTAATTGAACAGGCCCCGACAGGGCTTGAGGCGCTGAAAGGGCCAAATCAGAGCCCCAGATCATTCGAACTGAGTCATTGATGATCAGAATCAGTGCAAAGGTGGCCAAGACCTGAGACAGGTGATCGCGTGCGTAAAGTGTTCTGAGAAGTGTGGCTTCCAGCAACATGCCCACCACGGCGGTGAGGCCCACTGCCAACAAGACCCCCAACAGGAATGACTGCGTCAATTGAACCAGCCAAGCCGCAAGAAAGGCGCCCACCATGTAAAGGGCACCATGGGCCAAGTTGATCATGTCCATGATGCCAAAGACCAGCGTGAGCCCAGACGCTAGCAAAAACAACATTAAACCAAATTGCAGGCCATTCAAGGCCTGCTCCAACATCAGAATACTGCTCATGGGGAGATTTTAGCCCCCCATTTACTTCATCGGGCAGTCTTTAACGTAGGCATCACCGTGGTTTGTCAAGACGGGTTGTCCAACGATGCGGTTGACCAAACGACCTTGTGAGTCTTTTTGGATTTCTCGCAAGTAGTAATTTTGGATGGGGTATTGGTTGGTGTTGAAGCGGAAATCACCCCGCACAGAATTGAACTTCACAGTCTTCAGCGTTTTGATCATGGCTTCTTTGTCTTCAATCTTGCCATTGGCTGCACGGACTGCGGCGTCAATCAGCAGGGCCGTGTCGTAGCCTTGGGCTGCGTACAAGGTGGGCAGGCGTTTGTATTCTTTTTCAAATTCGGCTACAAATTTTTTGTTGGCTTCATTGGGCAAGTCAAGACCCCAGTGCGCTGTGTCAAAAATACCAAGCATGTCATTGCCCACTGCGCGAATCACGTCTTGGTCGGAACCAAAGCCCGGCTGAATGAGGCGGATATCTTTGTTCAAGCCAGCTGCCATGAACTGTTTGATGAAGTTGATGCCCATGCCGCCGGGGAGGAAGGTGTAGACCACTTCAGGTTTTGCAGCACGAATTTCAGCCAGTTCTGCTGAATAGTCCAATTGGCCCAATTTGGTGTAAACCTCGCCAGAAACATTGCCTTTGAAAAAGCGTTTGAAACCAGCCAAGGAGTCTTTGCCTGCTTGGTAGTTTGGTGCAAGCAAATAGGCGGATTTCACTTTGAGATTGGTGGCATATTGGCCTGCAGCCTCATGATAGGCATCGTTGGGCCATGAAACCGCAAAGAAGTAGGGTGTGCACTGTGCGCCTGCAATGGGCGAAGGCGCCGCATTGGGACTGAGGTAGATGGTTTTATTGTCCACCGCTTCAGGCAGGCCAGCCAACATGATGTTGGAAAACACCACGCCAGTTAAAAAATCAACTTTGTCACGTTTGACATAGCGCTCAAACAATTGTTTGCCCACATCGGGTTTGAATTGGTCGTCGGAAATAGAAACGTCGGCAGGCAAGCCTCCCAGTTTTCCACCATTGAGTTTCACGGCCAGCAGGAAGGCGTCGCGAATGTCAACGCCCAACGCCGCAGAAGGGCCGGACAGGGTGCTGACAAAGCCTATTTTTACTTTATCGGCAGCCAGGGCAGGTTGCATGGCCAAAGTGGCTGCTGCCGTCAGGGTGACAAGACTTTTAACTAGCGGAAAAGACATGGTGAACTCCTAATGAAACCGATAAAAAAAAGAAAGAGCGCGCCCAAAGGGCAACTTGCCATTCTTTGCAGAAATCTAAGAGGATAGAAATCAGGGTTTTCCCGTTTTATCCGTCAACTCCTTAGCCAATCCATCCGGGTAGCCATGTGGCAATGCCTGGAATGAAAAAGACGGCAAGCAGCAATATCAAACTCATGACCACATAAGGACCAACCGCCAAGAAAATGTGCGCCATGGTGACGGAAGGCGGCGCGACACCCCGCATGGTCATGAGCAACAAACCGTGAGGCGGTAACAACAAGCCCAGTTGCATGCAAATGAGGAACATCACACCGAACCAAATGGGGTCAATTCCTAAACTGGTAACGATGGGCATGAAGATAGGCAAGGTAATCATCATCATGCTCACTTGGTCGACAAAGATGCCTAAGAAAATAAGGATGAGCATCATGCCGACCACGATCCATGCGGTCGACAGTCCTTGACCTGTGATGAACTGCACCAATCCGGTACTGGCGCCAGAGAATGACAGGATTTGGGCAAAGGTGGTTGCGCCCAAAATGATGAACAAAATCATGCCAGAGATGCCGGCTGTGCCTTTGAGAGATTTCAAAACGGCATCCCACTTCAAGGCTTTGTAGAAAGCGGCCAAAACCATGGTGGCAAAAGCGCCAAGGGCGGCACACTCAGTGGGCGTTGCCCAGCCCGCCGCCAAAGCGCCGACTACCACCCCAAAAATTGAAAGGGTGGGTAACACATAGGCAAAGAAAGGTTGCCAGCGGTCCCAGCCTTTGTGTTCAAGCACATTGGTTTCATTGGGTGCCAGGTGGGGGCTGATTCGAACCCGAATAATGATCCACGCCACAAATGAGATGGACAACAATAGACCAGGTAAAACGCCGCCAATCAGCAGTTTTGAAATAGAAATGCCTGACAGGGAACCCAGCAAAACGGTCAATGCTGAAGGAGGGATGAGCATGTCTACGGCGCCAATGGCCATGATGGGACCGGTGGCGATGGTGGGGTGGTAGCCCCTGGCGAGCATGACGGGCAACATGAGCGAGCCCAGCATGGCTGTGGTGGCAATGGTCGACCCAGAGATGGCGGAGAACACTGTGCCCGCCACCACGGCCACCACGGCCAAGCGACCGGGAACCCGCATGATGAGTCGTTCGACACCTTCAATGACTTTAAAGGCCAAACCCGTGTGAAACAGAATTTCACCCATCAGCACAAAGAGGGGGATAGGGGTTAAGGAGAAGGCCATGACCGAGCTCACACTGCTGCGAACCAACTGAACCATGCCCGGTTCGCCGCCCATGTAAAGCCATGCACCCACAATGTTGATGCCGATGAAGGTGAGGGCCACAGGCATGCCAATAAAGAGCAAAACCGTGGAGCCGCCTAACATCAGGCAAGCTGCAAATTGCCATGAGTTCATGCTGCGCTCACCGCGTCACTGCGAGGGCCGCGTTCGGCCAACCAAAGTCGGTGCATTCGAAACAGCATCTCAATGCTCAGCAAGGAAAACACCAGCGGCAAAGGTGCCAAAGACCACCATTCAGGGGTCACCAGTGTTTTGATATTCAGCGAGTTGGCGCTGTAACTGGCCCATGTGGCTTGAACACCATAAAAGCCCATGATCAGACAACACGCCAATCCCAAGATATCACCGACCCACTCGAATCCCCAAGCAACCCTTTTGGGAAGGGCTTGCAACACAATGTCGACACGAATGTGTTGACCCTGCCGCAAAAGCCAAGGCGCAACACTCAAAGTGACGGCATACAAAATAAATTCTGAAACCTCGTTGCTCCAGCCGATGCCTTGAGGACCTCCGCTGATTGCAAAGTTCCGCAAGGCCACGTCGGTCACGATGATGAGCATCATGAGCAACAACATCAGGCATCCGAACAAAGCCAGGGCTGCAATGAAGCGCCCATAGGCATCAGAAAGTTTGCCAATCATTTAGTGAACAAAGATTTGAACCTGCCTGCAACCTCTGGGCTCTGCTTCAATGCTGAAGTCCATGCGATGTCATAGGCTTTGTCTTTGAAAGCCTTTGAGCCTGCGGCATCAAAGGCAATGGTTTGAATGCCAGCTTTGGCTTGGCGTGCTGTTTCTTCTGTACCGTATTTCCCCCAAAAGGTATTTTCAGCTTCTAAGGCAAGCAACTGTTTTTGCAAATAGTTGCGCTGTGCATCGGTGAGCTTTTTGAAAGCAGGCAGGTTCATAACCAAGGAGACTTCGGCATCATAGAAACCGGGGTCAATGCGAAACTTTGTTTTTTCGTGCCAATTCAGATCGAAAATACCGCCAATGGGCCAACCATAACCATCTACAACACCACGCTCTAAAGCTGTATAAACCTCACCCGGTGGGGTGGTGATCACATTGGCGTTGAGGGCCTGAAAGAAATCGCGGTAAACCGGTGTGATGCGAATTTTCTGACCACTCAAATCGGCCTTGTCTACTTTTTTGTTGGTGTAAATGTGAAAGGGTTGGTTCTCAACCATGCGGGCCAAATACTGCATGTTGCCTTTATCGTTCCAGACCTTGTTGATGGCGTCAAAAGCGCCATTTTTGCGTTGTTCAGCCACTGGAATTTGGGTGAGTTTCAAAAAGTCAGCTTCAGGCATGACATTGGTATAAAAAGCGCCCGTGTTCAGGGCCATGTCGACCACACCAGTCTTCACTGCATTGCCGACCTCAAAAGTCGGAATAGCTTTGGGGCCCCCGATGAAATTGATTTGCAAGACCCCTTTGCCTTCAGCATTGACCTTGCTGATCCAAGGCAGCATGTGCTGAACATAGATGCCATTTTCTGCAAAGGCGCTGACCAATCGAAGGGTGACCTCTTGGGCTAAAACAGTTGCACTGCTAGAAGCCGCAAGGGCCAAAACCAATGCCGATTTAATGAGTTTTGTTTTCATGGTGGGTGTCTCCTGGTTTATGTTGTCAATCGAAATGGGGCTGTGAATCTGGTCAGTATCAGATTGCATGCAGTAAACCTTGAGCTTTCAAGCTTGTCAACAGTTCTTGTTCAGAATCGTCGCTGAGTGCAATTTTTTGAAGTTGTTGAAGTTTGATCGCGGCATCAGGTTCATTTTGAAATTGTGGCAGCGCCGTCATCAAGCGTTGGAAATTACGCCATCCCCGGCTGTGAGTATCGCCGTAGCCTTTGACCAATTGTTGGGCTCGAATCAATTGCAGTGCCAGTTTGTCATTGGTTTTCAGCAGGCCTGTGATTGAGTTTAACCATGCATTGATCCTTTGTTGTTCAACCCCATAGCGCAAAGAGTAAGGACGCGTCACGCGCAGTGAGGCAATGACGTACAACAGCAAATAACCCCTCAGAGAAGTAGTTTTCACAATGCGCCCTTGTTGAGTAAATCGACCCACCAGTTGGCGTGCCCATCTCGTTTGAAGCAACCACCGGCCCAAGGCGGCGGGCAGGGTGTCTGCAATTTCTTCCAAGCGCGGGTGCAAAAATTCGTTGATGTCTAGCAGTTGCTCAGTACTTTGCTTGACTTCTTGACTGACTCTGTCAAATCGAGACCGACGGATTTTCAGATCGGCCACGCGAACCGTGTCTTCATAACTCATCCACAAGGCCAGATGCCTTGCTGCTTCAGCCACAATCTCGTCGCCCAAGTCGTTGATCGGAGCGTTTTGGGTAAGCGGCACCAACCTGTCTAAATAAAGAGTGGCGTAGGTTTCACTTTGATAGTCAGATAAACGTGCAATGCCTGCCAAGAGGGTGGCATGCGCGGCGGGTCGAAACTCTGTCTGAATTCTGTGGGCCATGGCTTGAAGACGCGGGCCTACCCTTGCTTGCTTGGTCTGAGCTTTATCATCAGATTGATTCAGGGAGTCGGATGGACTTGCCCCCAATTGACGTTGAGCTTCATTGAAAGCAGCGGCAAACGCTTGAAGACTTGACGCCACGCCGATGCCGCCCCTTTGAATGGTTTCTTCAAATTGCTGGCGTGTGAAGGGCAGTTGGCCAGAAGCTGCCAACGCGCCATACAAAGCGGGTCCAATCAAGCTGCCAAAATTTTCTGCCATGGCTGAAAAGTCAGCCGCGATGAACTGGTGAGCGGCCGCTTTGGCACCAGCCAGCAACTTGTCAGAGTCCATCCGCCCATCACCCATGGCAATGCGCTCTTTCATGGCATACACGCGGTGAGAAGATGTAATCAAGGTGGTGTGTTGTGGATTCACCAATCCGCGCTGAAGTGCGCGGCCCGCTTCCATCAATTCAGAGGCAAGCACAATGTCGACTTGACCCGGAAAGGGGCTGAGCGCGAAGACCGGTTGGCGTCCCTCAGGAATGCTGGTCTTGGCAAACATTTCAAGATAGTAAACAGTGGCGCCGGTTCGTTGAGCCACGCCTGGAACAGAAGTAGTTTGAGCCACAAAGCCATTGTGTTCCGCCAAATCGACCAGCCAGTCTGCTAGCACACCACCGCCTTCACCCCCCATCGCCAAAATGGCAATGGTGATGGCCCGAGATTGAGAATTAGTTGGGTTCATTTTTTGTCAATCAGGCCACGACCGTGATGCCCTCAAGTCGACGCTCAATTCGATTCTGCAGTCGGCCAATGACCCACTTGCGAATTTTTTCTTTGAACATGTCCCAAGCGCTGGGATTGTTGATGATTTCAGCGCGGTAAAAAGAAGGGCACAAAACTGCAGCGTGAGCCACTTCCCCGCACAACCCGCAGCCTACGCAGCTATCGGCCACTGCCGCAACCGGATCCGTTCGCAAGGGATCTGGATTGGCTTTGATACTGAGAGAAGGGCAGCCCGACAAGCGAATGCAGGAGTGGTCTCCGGTGCAGGTGTCTGGGTCAACGCCAAACTTTTCTCGCACAACACGCTCACCTTGCTTGATGCGTTGCTTAATTTGAGGCTTCACTCTCCGCTGGCGGTTTAGCATGCATTCACTTTGTGCCACAACCACTTTGGGCCCTTTGTTTTGCGTGGTCAAAGCATCGCGAAGGGCACCTCGCATTTGATCAAGGCTGTAAGTGTTTGTGACGGTCTTGACCCAGTCCACCCCCACGCCTTTCACAGCTTTTTCAATCGGATTGTTGGTGTTGCGAATGGGGTTGACGGCTTTGGAAGACAAAACGTCTTGGCCACCTGTCGCTGCTGAATAGCCATTGTCAACCACCAATAAAACATTGTCAGTTTGATTGAAAACCGCATTGCCTACGCCGCTGGTCAGTCCGTTGTGCCAGAAACCACCGTCGCCCATGATGGCCATTGTGCGGTGCTCGGTTTCTGGCGTGTTGAAGGCTGAAGCGCCAGCCCAACCCAGTCCATAGCCCATGGTGGTGGCGCCGATGTTGAAGGGCGGCAGAATAGAAAAGAGGTGACAACCTATGTCGCAGCTGATGTGCCGCGGCCCCAGTTCTTTTTCTAAGAGTTTGATGGCTGTGAAGATAGGGCGCTCAGGGCAACCGGTGCAAAAAGAAGGAGGGCGCGGTAGTACCTGGGCTGTGGCATCTGCAACAGCTTGAATCATCAGGGCAGTGCTTTGAGCGGGTGGTTCAGCTGGCGCTGCCTCGTTCAACAAGGCGGGTGCATAAAGTTCAACGAAACTTTTCACACCCTGCAAAAGGATGCCGCCTGTGTATTCGCCCGCCATGGGCAAAAACTCTTTGCCATGGACGCGCGTTTGCAAATCAGCTTTGCGCAAGATGGCGTGGATGTTTTGCTCGATGAAGTCAGGTTGTCCTTCTTCCACAATGAGCATCCCGCGCTTGCCTGTGCAAAAAGTTTTGAACTCAGCGTCCACAAGTGGGTAGGTCACATTCAAAACATAAAGCGGAATTTGCGATTCACCAAAGGCATTGGCCAAGCCCAATACTTCCAGCGCGCGGAGGACGCCGTTGTACATGCCGCCTTGCATGACAATGCCAAAGTCTTTGGCTGAGCTTGAAAAAAATTCATTGATCTGATGATCTTGAATGAATTGGACGGCAGCTGGCCAACGATCTTTCACCTTTTCTTGTTCGTGCAAGTAACTCGATGGTGGTAGCACAATGCGATTTACATCGCGTTTAGGATGTTCAATGGCATCCTTCAAGGTGAAGGCAGGGCGCACATTGTCTTTCGTTGGAAAGTGGCCATGCACATGACAGGCCCGAATTCTCAGTTCCAACATCACAGGGGTATTGCTCGCCTCAGACAACTCAAAGCCTTTTTCCACGGCTTTGACAATGCTGGGCAAATTGGGCCTGGGGTCTAGCAGCCAAACCTGAGATTTCATAGCAAATGCATGTGAACGCTCCTGCATGATGCTAGAGCCTTCGCCATAGTCCTCGCCCACGATGAGCATGGCACCGCCTATGACCCCTCCCGAAGCTAAATTGGCCAGGGCATCGGACGCCACATTGGTGCCCACTGTTGATTTAAAGGTCACTGCGCCGCGAAGCGGGTAGTTCACAGAGGCTGCCAAGGTGGCGGTAGCGGTGGCTTCCGAGGCGCTGTGTTCAAAGTGGACGCCCAATTCCGACAAAATGTCGTTAGCGTCGGTCAGGACGTCCATTAAGTGTGAGATGGGAGCACCTTGGTAGCCGGCGACGTAAGACACGCCGGATTGAAGCAAAGCCTTGGTCACCGCCAAAATACCTTCGCCGTGAAATTCTTCGCCGGCACCTAGCTTGAGTTTTTCGACCTCTGCAAGGAATGAACGTTCTGCCATTTTGCCTGTCCTTTTTCAATGAAATCGAGCGTGAATTCACAATTTGAATCAATTTAGGGCAGTTTTTTACATTCGGCAAATGGATAAATCGAATGTTGTCCATTGGTTTCGTGAATAATAAGGCCTAACCCTGAGGAGGTAAATGGTGTGAATTTTCGACAACTTGATCTCAACCTTTTGCGTGTTTTGGCGGCCATTCACCGAACTGGCTCGGTCACTTTAGCGGGCAAATCCTTGGCCCTGTCTCAACCTGCCACCAGCAATGCGCTGGCACGCTTGCGTGATTATTTTGAGGATGAGTTATTTGTTCGCGCGCCGACAGGACTCAAAGCCACAAGATTGTGCGAGCAGTTGGCAACGGATGTGCATGAGCAATTGCTGGCCATGGAGTCTATTTTGGTGGGACGCCAAGACTTTGAGCCTGTCCGATCCGAAGTGCATTGGAAAATATCCTTGTCTGATCTGGGCGAAATGATGTTTTTGCCAAGCTTGGCAGCAGCTTTGCGGGCTGAGGCTCCGCATGCCCGCTTGTCTAACATTTCAGTCAACGCGGCTCAAGTGACTGCTGCACTAGAGTCGCGCGAGATTGACTTGGCATTGGGCATCTTGGCGCCTGAGCATCGCGGCATTCGCTCAGAGTTGTTGTTCCATGAACGGTACATGGCGGTGACGTCATTCGATTGGAAGCCCTTGAGCGGCAGAGTTGGCAAAACCTTGAGCTTGGACCAACTCAGGCAGTCTGGCTTTGCAGTGGCATCACCCACCGCCACATTTCATGGCAGTGTAGAAAAAATGTTGTCAAAAATGAAGTTAGAAGATCGAATTGTGCTGCGCTCAAGGCACTTCAGTGCCATGCCCGATATTGCGCGGCAAACAGATTTGATTGCAATCATTCCGGAGATGTTTGTACGTGAATTGCAATTGCGTCAAGACCTTCGCATTTGGGACATCACCGACGCCCCAGTCTATGAGGTGCGAATGGTTTGGCACAAAAGTACCGACAACGACTCGCGTCATATCTGGGTTCGAAATCTCATTTGCAAGTTATTCAAACGAATTGGTAAAAACGTTGGGAAAAATTGACATCTTTGATTTTTATTTGGCTGCTTCTTGGTAAACAATTTTCCCACCCACCATGGTGAGTTTGGAATGAATGTTGGCCATTTTTTCAATAGGCACAGTGAGGTAGTCGTCGCTTAAAACGGCTAAATCAGCCAATTTTCCTAACTCCAGCGTGCCGCGTTTGGCTTCATCGTGTGCAAGCCAAGCGCTGCCCGATGTGTACATTTTCAAGGCTTGCATCCGTGTTGGAATTTCTTCATTGCCACGCAGCTTTCTTCCTGATGCCGATTTACCATCCAACATCCAACGCAGTGCAATGAAGGGGTTGTAGTCAGCTACACGATGCGCATCAGTGCCAGCACCAATTTTGATGCCCATTTTGAGGGCTGTATTGATGGGGGGCATGCGCTCCAGGTTCTTTTCGCCATGACGGTGCAGTGCTTTGTCCCCATCTAAATACATGGCATCTTGCATGGCCCAGCCAACCCCAAGCGCCTTCATGCGGTTGAATGTGGCCTCAGTGCCATTGTTCAAATGGGCAATAGACCAACGGAGTTTGGCAATTGGAATTTCTTGGTTGACCTTTTCAAATACTTCTAGCAGGGATGCCGCCGATGCATTTTCTTGCCAATGCTGAGTGAGTGTGTAGCCATTTTGAGCAGCCCATCTTGCGACTTCGTACAATTTGGCTTGGTCTGCAGGTGTGGCTTTGTCATTGTTGTACATGCTGAAAGTGACGCGCTCGCCGATGCCGTTAAAGCGCAGCATGTCATCGCCAAATTTCATGGGCAAAAGTTGCGTCAACTCCTTGAACTCTTCAAATTCTTTGTTGGGCTTTTGCGCGAAGTAGCTGTAATTTACCCGCACAGTCAACTTGTTGTTGCGCCAAACATTGAAGAGGGGCGCGTATTCAGATGGAGCCATGTTGAAGCCTCCTGGATCGATCACGCCTGTTACGCCCACACGGTTGAGTTCGCCAAAGAATTTTTGCGTGCCATTGACTTTGTCGTCAAAGGTGGGTTTCGGTAATTTGTCAAACAGGGGAACAATCCCCCCCAGAATGGCCCCCGTGGGTTTCCCATTGGCATCAAGCTGAAACTTTCCGCCCCCAGGCAAATCAGTTTCTGATTGGATGTTTAAAACTTTGTAGGCTGCAGGCGTGAGCATCACCCATTCATACATCCACTGAACATACACCGGATTGTTGGGCGCAGCTTGAATGAGCTCTTCCTGAGTGGGCCGGCGTCCTTCTTTGAATTGCTCTTCAGTCCAGCCACCTGCCACGATGAGCCAATCACCTGGTTGAGCTTGCGCTGCAGCTTGTTTGAGTTTGCTGAGCGCCGCATCGATCGAGGTGAGGCCAAACCAATGAACTTCTTTGCTGTAACTTAGCGCTGCACGGATGGCATGCATGTGGGAGTCAATCAAGCCTGGAATGACTGTTTTGCCTTTTAGATCGATGATTTGCGTATTCGGGCCTTGCCAAGATTTCATGTCACTTGATTTGCCTAGGGCCACAATTTTTCCATCTCGAATAGCCAGAGCCTGAAAGATGTTTTCTTTCTCGTTTGCGCTGATGATCTTGCCTTGGGTCAGGATGATTTCTGCGGGTTGGGCCAAAGCGGTCGTGGTGCTAATGAAAGCGAGAGTCAAAAGGCTGAGGGAATTGAGTTTCATGTTGGCACTTGTGTGTTGAGAACCGACTCACTATCGCTGTTTGAAACTTTGCCCTGTATAGGAGTAACCCTAGTCTTGAGAATGGCTGCAGTGGAATTTGGTTTTCAGATTCCCGAAAGCAACTTTTTTATTCAGAGAAAATCTGCAACCTGACCTTGCGCTAAGTTTGCACTCGAAATTAAATGTCGATATGATGAAATTTAAATAGATAGACAATAAAAAAATTGTCGCTGGGGTCTTGCCCATTTTTTGCTAAAGGACTTCGATGAACATTTCTTCCAACATGGCGCCGCAAATTCTTTCAGGTAAATTGGCGTTAGTCACAGGTGCAGGGCAGGGCAATGGTCGCGCCATTGCACTTGGACTCGCAAAAGCGGGCGCTCAGGTTGTCGTCACCGACATCAATACAGACGCTGTTCAAAAAGTTCAAGATGAAATTCGTGCTGCCGGAGGCGATGCATGGGCTTATGTTCTTGATGTCACATCGATTGAAGCTTGTTACGCATTGGCTGCAAAAGTGGGCGCTGCCCAAGGCCAACTTGATATTTTGGTGAACAACGCGGGTGCCATCATTCGCGAAGGTGTTGACAGTCCTCAAGTGCACGACAATTTTAGAAAGATCATGGACATCAACGTGAATGGCACTTTCAACGTGACGCATGCTTGGATGCCTGCACTTCGTTCTACTCAAGGTAGCATCATCAATTTGGGTTCGATTGCTTCCTTTACAGGGCAACCAGGATGCGCTGGCTATGCACCTTCCAAAGGGGCTGTTAAGTTGTTAACTCAGTCCTTGGCCATTGAGTTGGCCAAAGATGGGGTACGCGTCAATGCCATTGCACCTGGGGTGATTGAAACCCCCCTCACCACACTTACTCGATCGAACCCTGCCAGTATGCAGAAGTTCATGTCCCGTACCCCCATGGGCAGAGTAGGACAGCCTGAGGAGTTGATCGGGCCCGTCATATTTCTCGCGTCTGAAATGTCGGCCTATGTCACTGGCATCACCATGTCGGTCGATGGCGGTTTCATGGCTTCTTAGTTGCACTTTTCATCAGTTTGGAATTTAGTTCAATCCCCATTCACAGATGATAATAGGGGCATGTCGAACGGCACCTCCTCACCTCCTCAGATCATCCTCTGCACTTTGAATGCAAAGTACATCCATGCTTCACTGGGTTTGCGTTATCTGCTGGCCAATATGGCGCGTCATGGCAGTCAGGCGTTGGCTGAGAAAACACGTTTGGTGGAATACACCCTCGCACGCCCCATTCAGGACATGGTGTCTGATTTGCTTGCCACTTTGGGAGACGAAAAAGCAGGTGCGACTCAGGTCATTGGTTTCGGTGTCTACATTTGGAATGTGATTCAAACCACAGAGCTGGTTCGCCAGCTTCAATTGAAACGACCCTCCTTGAAGGTGGTTTTAGGCGGGCCTGAGGTCAGTCATGAGACAGAGTCACAGGAAATTGTGAAATGGGCTGATCACGTCATCACGGGCTGGGGGGATGTGAGTTTTCCTAAATTGTGCTTGGCATTGATCCATGGTCCCAAGCCGCTCATGAAGGTGATTCAAGGCGAGCAAGCTCCCTTGGATCAAATTGAATTGCCCTACAGTCATTTCACAGACAGCGATTTAGCGCACCGTTTGCTTTATGTCGAAGCGTCTAGGGGCTGTCCCTTCAAATGCGAGTTTTGCCTCAGTTCGTTAGATAAAACTGCCTGGGCCTTCGAACTCGAGTCGCTGCTGGCTGAGCTTCATACGCTCTACCAACGTGGCGCAAGAAATTTCAAATTTGTAGACCGAACTTTCAATCTCAAAATTGATGCGTCTGTTCAAATTCTCCAATTCTTTTTAGATCGTTTGAATGAAGATTCGTCTAAAGGAATGTTGGTTCATTTTGAAGTCATTCCAGATCATTTGCCGGATCGACTCAAGCACTTGATCGCTCAGTTCCCGCCCGGTGTTTTGCAGTTTGAAGTGGGCATTCAAAGTTTTAATACAGAGGTGCAGCAGTTAATTTCAAGACGTCAAGACAATGTGCAGACAGAGGCTAACCTGCGTTGGTTGCTTTCGAATTCCAATGCTCATTTGCACACTGATCTTATTTTTGGATTGCCCGGTGAGTCCATTGAAAGTTTTGCTCAAGGTTTTGATCGCTTGCTTGACATCGGCCCGCAAGAAATTCAACTGGGCATTTTGAAACGCTTGCGAGGGACGCCCATCTCAAGGCATACCGAAGCCCACGGCATGGTGTACGACATTCAGCCACCGTATGTGGTTCTGGAATCCAAGGTGGTGAATGCACATGACATGAAACGCTTTTCTCGGATGGCCAAATATTGGGACTTGGTGGCCAACTCGGGGCGCTTTAAAAAATCTCTCCCTCTTCTTTTGGTCCATCGGTCGCCGACGTATTCATCGTTTTGGGCATTCATGCATTTCTCTGATGCTCTTTGGTTAAGCACCGGCAAAACTTATGGGTTGACACCCGAGGATCTGGTGGATGCTGTGTTTGATTACCTCACTCAGGCTTGGGGTCTTCAACCCGAAGAAGTGAGGCCTGTATTGTTGGCTGATTATTTGGAAAGCGGCGCGCGAGCAAGGCCTCGTTGTTTGGCCT
>CANJOS010000005.1 GCA_947476015.1 Comamonadaceae bacterium
CGAGAGGCAATGGTCATCACATCACCCGCATTGACATTCAATGCCAACATGTCTTCACCGCAAACAGAAGCCATGGCCACGGGCTCAATGGCATCTAAAACTGTGGCACGGCGCGTCATGCTGCCCGTGTGCCAATGTTCAAGTTGCCTCCCCGTAATGAGCACAAACGGATAATTTTCGTCTGGCCTTTCGTTGGCTGGAATGATGTCGGCCGGCACCAAATTGACACGGCCATCCGCCGTCGCAAAACGTTCTTTGAACACCGTTGGTTCGCCTGGATCTTCTTCTGTGAGACATGGATAAGTAATGCTCGACTCTCGCACCAATCGATCCCATGAAATACCACTGATCACTTCGTGCATGGCTTGGCGCATCTCTTCGTAAACTTCTGCCACACCATGGTGCTCACCGTGATAATGCCAATTCAAACCCATGCCTTTGGCGATTTGCTGAATGATCCACAAATCAGCTCTGGCCTGTCCTGGCGCTTGCACCGCTTGCTGACCCATTTGCACCATGCGATCGGTGTTGGTCACAGTCCCTGTTTTTTCTGGCCATGCGGTCGCCGGCAAAACCACATCGGCCAACCAAGCGGTTTCAGTCATGAAAATGTCTTGCACCACCAAATGCTCTAAGGAAGCCAGTGCATGCCGAGCATGATTCAAATCGGGATCGCTCATGGCGGGGTTCTCACCCATGATGTACATGCCCCGAACCTTGTGCAAATCTGTTTCATCCGCCAAGGCCTTGTGCATGATTTCCACAACGGTATAGCCCGGTTGTCTGTCCAAGGGTGTGTTCCAGAACTTTTCAAACCATTCGTGAGCAGCGGTATTCGTGACGCGCTGATAGTTGGGGTACATCATGGGGATCAAGCCTGCATCGCTGGCACCTTGAACATTGTTTTGACCACGCAAAGGGTGAAGACCCGAGCCGGGCTTGCCAATTTGGCCAGTGACCGTTGCCAGGGCAATAAGGCAGCGTGCATTGTCGGTGCCATGCACGTGCTGACTGACGCCCATGCCCCAGAGAATCATGGAAGCTTTGCTGGTGGCAAACTCGCGAGCCACTATCCGCAGTGTTTCTGCAGGTATGCCGCAAATGGGGGCCATTGCTTCAGGGCTGTAACCCTGAATGTTGTGTTTCAGTGCCTCGTAATTGTTAGCACGTTTTTGAACAAACTCTTGGTCGACCAACTCTTCTTCAATGACCGTGTAAATGAGGGCGTTGAGCATGGCCACATCTGTGTCTGGCTTGAATTGAAGTGTTTGCCAAGCGTATTTACCAATGTCTGTGATGCGCGGATCGGCCAACACAATTTTGGCGCCTCGCTTGGCCGCATTTTTCATCCACGTGGCGGCCACGGGGTGATTCGCGCTAGGATTGGCGCCAATCACAAAAATGAGGCCGGCATGCTCAACATCGTTCACCTGATTGCTCACTGCAGCCGAGCCCACACCTTCTAGCAAGGCAGACACGCTGGAGGCATGGCACAAGCGGGTGCAATGATCGACGTTGTTGGAGCCAAAGCCCGTTCGAACCAACTTTTGGAAAAGGTAAGCTTCCTCGTTACTGCCTTTGGCAGAACCAAAGCCTGCCAATGATTTGGGTCCAAAAGTGTCGCGCAGTTGTGTGAGCTTGCCTGCCCCCAAAGCCAAGGCCTCCTCCCATGTGGCTTCTCTAAAAACAGAAGACCAGTCGGCAGCGTTTTGGTTGAGTTGCTGAATGAAGGCAGGGTCTTTGCTGACACCTGATTTTCGAATGAGCGGCACCGTGAGACGTTGGGGGTGTTGAATGTAATCGAAACCAAAGCGACCCTTGACACACAAACGATTGTGATTGGCCGGACCATCTCGACCTTCCACACTCACAATTTGATTGTCTTTCACGTTGTAAGTCAGCAAGCAACCTACGCCACAAAATGGGCACACGGAATCGACTTTCTGATCGACCACTTGCGATCCCACTTGTGACTTTGGCATGAGAGCACCCGTAGGACAAGCCTGAACACATTCTCCACAAGCGACACAACTGCTGCTGCCCATGCTGTCTTGCAAATCAAACACAATTTGACTCTGTGCGCCGCGGTGCGCATAAGCAATGACATCGTTCACTTGCTCTTCGCGGCAAGCTCGCACGCAAAGCTTGCATTGAATACAAGCATCGAGGTTGACAGCCATGGCGGGATGCGACAGATCGCAAGCAGGTTGCTCTCGCCTGACTGCCTGCAACTCTGGACGAACCGTCACATTCAGTTTGTGCGCCCATTCACTTAACGCACCATGCTGGCCATGTTCTGTCCATTGGTAGCCCTGGTCGGGCATGTCGGACAACAGCATCTCGAGCACCATTTTTTGGCTTTGCTTGGCGCGCAAACTGTGAGTCGATACTTCAAGGCCAGGTCTGACGTTTCTGCAGCAACTGGGCGCCAGCGTTCTTTCGCCCTTGATTTCCACCACACATGCACGGCAATTCCCGTCGGCTCGCATGCCTTCTTTGTAGCAAAGGTGGGGGATGTCGATGCCGTGGCGCTTGGCCGCATTCAGGATGGACTCGCCCTCATAGCCCTTCACCGTTTGGTCATTGAGTTTGAACTCAAGGCTGGGTGGGGCAAGCAATTTTTGAGGCACAGGTGCATTCATTTATGCAATCTCCTGAGGGAAATATTTTTGGACACATCGCACTGGGTTGGGCGCAGCCTGCCCCAAACCGCAAATGGACGCATCAGCCATCACTTGGTTTAAATCTTCTAAGGTGGCAGTGTCCCAAACTGGCGCTTGCATGAGTTGAACAGCTTTGGCAGTGCCTACGCGACAGGGCGTGCACTGCCCACAACTCTCATGCGCAAAGAAATGCATCATGTTCAATGCTGCATGCCGAGCTGAATCTTGGTGGCCCAGCACAATCACAGCGGCAGAACCGATGAAGCACCCGTAAGCTTGCAAGGTATCGAAATCGAGTGGAATGTCTTTCAATGACGCTGGCAAAATGCCACCTGAAGCACCGCCGGGTAAGTAAGCGTACAAATCATGGCCCTCCAGCATGCCACCACAATATTCATCAATGAGCTCGGCCAGGGTGATGCCAGCAGGCGTCAATTTAACACCAGGTTTTTTGACACGACCACTGACACTGAAGCTGCGCAAACCTTTGCGATCATGGCGACCGAAACCTGAAAACCAATCGGGTCCTTTTTGCACGATGTCGCGCACCCAGTAAAGCGTTTCGAAATTGTGTTCAAGCGTGGGCCTGCCAAACAAGCCCACTTCCGCAATGTAAGGGGGACGCATGCGCGGTTCACCCCTTTTCCCCTCAATGCTTTCAATCATGGCCGACTCTTCGCCGCAGATGTAGGCTCCCGCACCTCGTCGCAATTCAATGTGCGGCAAGCGGCAAGGCGGATTCGCTTGGAGGCTTTCCAATTCTTTTTCTAAAAGCGCTCTGCATCCGTGGTATTCATCGCGCAAATAAATATAAACGGCCTCAATGCCCACCACCTGCGCTGCTACCAACACGCCTTCTAAGAAACGATGCGGGTCGCGCTCTAAATAAGTTCTGTCTTTGAAGGTGCCAGGTTCACCTTCGTCAATGTTCACCGCCATCAATCGAGGTGCGGCTTGCTCACGCACAATGCGCCACTTGCGGCCTGCTGGAAATCCTGCGCCGCCCAATCCACGCAAGCCTGAGTCTTCCATGGCCTGCAACACGGTTTCTTTGTCTTGCTGGCCATTGGAGACCGCTTGCAACAAAGCATAACCACCCTCCGCTAAATACGCATTCAAATCGATGTGGTCAGGCACCACGGGATGAATGGCTTGGACTTCTACGGCCTGCAAGATTTTCTCAAGGGATGCATGACCTATTTCATGGTGATGCACCACAGCTACCGGGGTCTGCTCACAGCGCCCCATACAGGGTGCAGGCATCACTTTGACAGGGGTGTTGCCGAGAGCTGCCTTTAATTTGTTGAGCAGTGTAGAAGCCCCTGCCATGTCACAACTGAGGCCATCGCACACCCGCACTGTGAAGCGAGGTGCTTGCTCGCTCTCGCGAATCACTTCGAAGTGATGGTAGAAAGTGGCCACCTCAAACACTTCGGCCATGGGGGTGTTCATGAGCTTGGCCAAGGCCACCAAATGCCTTTCATGAAGGCCGCGGTAGGTGTCGTTGATTTTGTGCAGATGCTCGATCATCAGATCGCGTCGGTGACGCAGCGACTTGGCATCCAGCATCAGCAATGCGTTGACCTCCTTCAATGAAATTTCATCCGCCTGCCGACCTTTTAGTTGGCTTTTCTGACGAAGAGAGGCTTTCATTTGCGCCACCGAGGCCAATGGCACGATGCTTGTTGGGATAGGCGTCTTGGAGTTCATGCTGCGCCAATTTTAGCGCCCAAGTCATGACCAGAACACCCCTTTCTATTTAGCCACTGACCATCCAAGTCATTAATTCTTTGACGGAGCGAATGCTGTCACCAAATGGCAAACGCCCCGACCCTCTGAAAAACAAACCTTTTTGAACATCTCCCAAAAGGGCATGACCCAATTGCTGATCAATGCAAAATTGACCCATTTTAGAATGCCCATCTCGAAGACCGCAGTGTTGAAGGCAATCAAAAGACATGTTGCATTTTTTCTTCACATGCGCTCGCTCCTGCAACTTAGATTCAATGCGCATGTATTTTTCAAGCCACGGCGTCTTCACAGCTCTGGCGGGCAAGCCTGCAACGCTGATGAACTCCTGCAGGTCACTGGGTTCAGAATGGGCCAAGACTTCCTTGAAAGCCAGGGGTGCATCACATTCTTGAGTCACCGCAAAAGCTGTGCCCAATTGAACAGCTGCGGCACCCAGTCCTTGTAATCGAAGAATGTCCTCCCTGCATGACACGCCACCTGCTGCAATCAAAGGAATCTGCCCCTCTAGACCGGCTGTTTTGAAGAACGCCAAGATGGCAGGAATGGCCACATCAAAATTAAATCGGGGATCGTTCAGATCTTCGATATTGGCGGCACCTAGGTGGCCCCCTGCCAATTTAGGATGCTCAATCACGATGGCAGCGGGAAGCCTGCCCTTTTTCTCCCATTTCTTAACCACCAGTTGAACTCCCCGCGCATCTGAAAGGATGGGAATGAGGGCTGTATGAGGAAAATCTTTGGCCAAATCGGGAAGATCCAAGGGCAAGCCAGCGCCCACCACAATGGCATCCGCCCCAGAGGCCAGAGACTGCTGAACGTAGCCCGCATATTGGTTCAATGCCTTCATGATGTTGACAGCAATCAGGCCGTGACCATTGGCTATTTTTTTCGCTCGTTGAATTTCCCGATCAAGGGCCACCAAATTGGCTTTTTCAATTCGCAGGCGAGCATCAGCCTCCTTGTCGAGTTTTTCTGTGATCGCCATCAAATCAGGATGCAAACGCCGCAAATCCACGGATGAAATGGTGCCCATCGCTCCCAAATTGGCTACGCTGCCAGCCAGGCCCCCCGCTGAAACGCCGACGCCCATTCCACCCTGCACCACTGGCAACAAAATTCGTTCTTTGAGGCGCAACATTTTGATCCCCGACTCAAGACAACTTTGGTGCAAGGCTTCGAACAAAGGCAATTCATTGATTAACATAGCGGCATGTTTCGTAAAATGGGCAGAGAATGAGCCCATTAATGTGCGCTCCGCGAAGCAATGTGAGCTATGCGATATGTCAATAAACCCTGAAGTCGTGTAGGCTTGAACCATTTGAATCATCCAAGGACATGGAATGTCAGAGTCACCTTATATCCCCCCCAAAGTCTGGACTTGGCAAAAAGCCAATGGCGGTCGGTTTGCCAACATCAACCGCCCTGTCGCAGGCGCCACCCATCAGCAAGCGCTGCCGCGTGGCAAGCACCCCCTTCAGCTTTATTCCTTGGGAACACCCAATGGCATCAAAGTGACGGTGATGTTAGAGGAATTGTTGGCCTTGGGCCATCAAGGTGCGGAATATGACGCTTGGCTCATTCGCATCAGCGAAGGCATGCAGTTCAGCAGTGGTTTTGTGGACGTCAATCCCAACTCCAAAATACCTGCGTTATTGGACTGTAGTGGTCCCGAAGAGATTCGGGTTTTTGAATCTGGTTCGATTCTTTTTTATTTGGCAGAAAAGTTCAAAGCTTTTTTGCCAACCGATGCAGTCAAGCGAACTGAGTGCATGTCTTGGCTGATGTGGCAAATGGGCAGCGCACCCTATTTAGGTGGTGGTTTTGGGCATTTCTATACCTATGCGCCTACCAAAATTGAATACGCCATTGATCGCTTCGCCATGGAAGTCAAACGCGAATTGGATGTGCTCAACCAAAGACTGGCCACTCATCGGTTTATTGGGGGCGATGAATACACCATTGCAGACATGGCCATTTGGCCTTGGTATGGCGGACTGGCCAAAGGTGAGCGCTACGATTCTGGTGAATTTTTACAAGTTCACGAATACACTCACGTGATTCGGTGGTCGGATGAAATAGAAGCTCGTCCGGCCGTGCAACGCGGGCGCATGGTCAACCGCGTGATGGGGCCTTTGGAAATGCAGCTGCACGAGCGTCATGATGCCTCTGATTTCTTGCACCGTACACAAGACAAATTAGCACCGAAAACCTGAGTGCAGTTTCCGATCATTCTTCATCTGCGTAAATTTTTCCACCAGACCTCAAAGCAGAAAACTCTCGCTTTGAGTGAAACAAAGGGTAAAAAATTTGGTGATACCAATGCTCCGGGCCAAACAATTGGTCATCCTTCAGTCCTACTTCCATGGGATACATTCGAGTGATGTGGGCAGAGCCAAAAATAATGTCCCAAATGAACAACAGGTTGCCAAAGTTGCCCTTGTAATGGCCCACACCATCTCTGTTTGTGATGGCATGGTGAGCCCAATGCGTGGCGGGGGTTGAAATGGTTCTTTCCAGGACCCACATGAGCGGACGCAAGGCCGGGATTTTGTAAAGCGGTTCATCCCAACGCCAAGCGCAATGGGCACCCAAAATCACGGTCAGCTTCACCACCATGTACAAGGCGTAAACCATGCCGTCAATCCCCAAATAAATCAAGGTTCCAGCGAACCACAAGCCGGGCATCATCAAATAGTAGAAGAAATTGTTTCGAAAGGTGACACGAATACTCATGTAGGCCGCTGAATGATGTGCGCGATGCAATGGCCAGAGCAAAGGCGAGTGAGACAAACGATGCCACCAGTACTGCGTGAGGTCATCGCACAAAATTAAAACGCCCACCATGGCCCACCATGACCAATCTGCTAACACGTCTTTGAAATCAGGCGCCAGCCATGCGCCCAGGTTTGCGGTGGCCAGCAAGGCCAAGGGCTGAGTGATGGCGACCAAGCTGATAAAGATCAAGAGTTCGAGCTTGGTGTCGTTGGCCGTTGCATGCACAGTGTTCTTGTAGCGCTGACTGATGAATTCTGAAAGGGCATAGCCCACCATGATGCAGAGTAGCAACGCGTTTTGTACTTGCGAGGGGTTCAGATCATTCAAATTCAATTGAATCTCCTAAAAAGCAGTCGCCATTTGCTGCGCTTGGAATTCACTCAACCCAGTTGAGCCAATGCAGCCTGCAAACCCGCAAGCCCACCCACACGCTGATCATTGATGAAAATTTGTGGCATTTGGCGAACCGAGGGGCCGCACTTTTCATAAAAAGCCATGCGCTCAGCTTCATCGTCTATTTTGATTTCTTCATAAGCCAAAGATTTGGACTTGAGAATCATCTTGGCGGACTCGCATTGAGGGCATGCGGACTTTGAGTAAACAAGGATTTTGAGGCTCATAGGGTTAGCATTTCTATACCAAATAGTGGGCAGCAGCGGCAGTCGATTCTCAAGGCGCAGGATACAAGCAGAGCCTTGACTTAAATCATACGATAAACTTACCCCTTAGAACATACTTCAGTCATACTGCTAAGGAAATTTTCCAAGCGGGGATCTGGGAAGGAAATTCAAAATGTCACACACATTTCAAGTCGAAGTGGAAAACATCAAATGCGGCGGCTGTGAAAACTCCATCGTCAAGGGTATCCACAGCGTGGCAGAGGTGTCTGCATTGGTCATCGATCGTGAAAAGCAGTTGGTGAGTTTCACTGGCGAAGAGTCCATCAAACAAACGGTCATTGATAAATTGCGCGCCATGGGCTACCCAGAAAAGGGTTCTGTTTCTGGCTTGGCAGCAGGCCTGACCAATGCCAAATCTTTTGTGAGTTGCGCCATTGGTCGAATGTCTTAAATTGAAAGGCCTCCCCCAAGGCCATCTGATTCATGAGTGAATCGGGAGGTCAAAACAAGGCGCCTGAGCCTGAAATTTTTTTCAGAGCCTTTGACCGCTTGCAGGTTGAGAGTTTTTTGAGCGCATTGAAGCATGGCAACAAAAGTCTGGCCATTCTCAGCCAACATCAGGAACTGCTGTCCTACTATGGCGATGTCGTGGTTCATCGGCTGCGAAATGAGTTCCCTGAAGTACCCTTGGAATTTTTCATGCCAGCAGACTCTGACGAGATGCTGGAACGCTTCAATGCCATTTTAACCACTCAGTCATTCGACACTGCAACCAAGCCTCGCGCCAAAGGCCCCCCTGACAAAATTTGGATCATCCAAGATGGCCATGCGCTTGGCGAAAGTGAACTGCAACTTTTGGTCAGACTGATTCAAAACTTTCCAGGTGCTGGTATCAGTACATTGGTGATGTTCAGATCAGATCAAGACCTTGGGTCCACCGCCTTTCATGATGCCTCCCAATTCAATACCTGGGCACTTGAAATGCCTACTGCTGAGCAAAAGCTGAATGCGGTGCAACAGGCGAGGCGCAACGGCCATGAAAATTTAGCGCTCGAGTTGTTCAAGCAATGGGCCATTGCGCAAAAGAAAGCCATTGCACCTCCCCCATCGGCAGCATCCAAGGCCCGATCAACACCGCCACCAGCAAGCAAAACTTCTAGCAGAAAAGTAGGGCCTGCCATCCTGATTGTGTCTGGACTTCTGTTGATTTCAGTAGGGATATCTGCATTCCTGCACCCCGATTTAGGCGACAGGCTGGTGGCAGCTCTGAGCTTCAAAAGCAAACCTCAACTGGTGGTGAGAAACACAGATCAGCGCGACATGAAAGATGTCAAAAAAAAGCGGGGTTCACTTTCAGAAATGCCTGAGGTGGCCGCACAAGGCCTCAAATGGCTGCAAGGTTTACCCGGCGATCAATTTCTTCTGGAATTCCAAACTTTTTCAAATGTCAGCAACGCAGAGAAATTTATTGCGTCGAGCGAATTGTTGAAGAGAGCTCAAATTGTGCCTATTTATGCGAACGACAAACCCGACCTTCAATTTCTGGTGGTCGATGGGCCTTATCGAACCACAGACATTGCCAACAAGGCCGCATCACGACTGCCTGGATCTGCAGAGGTTTCGATTGAGAGCGTGGACAGTCTGCGGCTCTTTACCACCCAGAATCTGGCACCGCCGCCTAAATCTTGATTCACGTCAATATTTAAATTCTTGCAAGCTCCAAACTCGGGGGCATGACAAGCACCCATGCACCTGCCTCCTTGACATCCCCCCTTGCAAATCTGAATTGCGACCCTGCCATTCCAGCCTACCTCCAAACTGAATATGGGTGGGCCTATGTCCACCCCAATGCAGTTCGTCTCTTTGAGCGCGAGTGGCTGATTAACCTCATCCTTTTTGGTCATTACGGGCTGCTCAGGCGTCTTGCCTTGGCTGAATTGGGCCCCCAGATTTGTGGCCAAACACTTCAAGTGGCTTGCGTTTATGGCAATCTCACTCAAAAGTTGATTGAGCAACTGGCGCCTGAAGGCAAGCTCAAGGTGGTGGATATTTTGCCAATTCAGTTGGACAACTTGGCACACAAATTACAAGCCGATCCCCGAGTTTCCCTAGAACGTTGCAATGCTGCTTCACTCACAGATGCCGATGCCAGCCAAGATCAAGTTTTGCTTTTCTTTTTATTGCACGAACAACCCGCAGATGTCCGACGCGCCACCCTCCGAGAAGCCTTGCGTGTGGTAAAGCCCGGAGGGAAAATCGTCATCATCGATTACCACAAGCCGCACCCTATGCACCCCTTAAAGCCTTTGATTCGACTGATTTTTCGTTACCTGGAACCTTTTGCGATGGACTTATGGGAGCAAGACATCGAAGACTTTTTGCCTCAAGACTTGCATTGGACCTGCAAGCGGCAAAGCTCTGTTTTTGGTGGCCTCTACCAACTAACAGTGATTCAACGCTGAGGAGATTGACGGGATTTGAAGCGCATCGTACTCAAACAACCAGTCGTAACGGGTGCGAACTTTTTCTGGCGCCCATTCAGAGGAGACATAGCTGACCGCTTTGGCATCATCAGACAATTGAGGATTGTGAAATCGCAAGGCATTGTCGCTGGATCGATTCACAATGTCAGCGGTGCGCTGCCAACGCAAAGATTCAAATTGAACAAATGCCTCTGAAACCTGCGAGTGTGCCGCTAAGCACCGCGCCATCACTGCCGCGTCCTCAAGGGCCATGTTGGCACCTTGTGCCAGAAATGGCAAGGTAGGATGCGCGGCATCGCCGATCAAACAAACAGCACCCTGAGCCCACCCTTTTTGAGGTGTTCGGCCTAACAATGCCCACTTAAAGGGTTGCTCAATTTTTTGCATCAATTCAAGCACATCGGGATGCCAATGACCAAAATCTTTCAACAACTCTTCATGACTCCCGCGCTCGTTCCATGAGTCACTTCGCCAACCATCTTTCTCCACAATGCCCACCACGTTCATGAGTTGTCCACCGCGAACTGGATAGGTGATGACGTGAGCGCCCGGTCCCACCCAATTGGTACCCACTTGGGCTTGCAGATGCGCTGAAATATGCTGAACTGGCACCAAACCTCGCCATGCCAACAAGTCAGTGAAATGAGCTTTGTCTTCGCCCAAAAGTTGTTCGCGCAAAACAGAATGAACACCGTCGGCTGCGATCAAACCTTCAGCCACATGTGAAGTGCCGTCTTGCAAATCAAAAGTCACGCCAACCGAGGTGCTTTGCGCCGACACGACGCGTGCATTCAATTGGACCGGCCTGTCCGACCTGGCGGCATAAACATCCAGCAGCACCTTGTGCAAATCACCGCGATGCACCAGCCAATATGGCGCGCCAAATCTCACCATACAATCATTGCCAAGGTCAAACAATTTCCATCGTTGACCCGTGTTCCACATTCGAATTTCTTTGCCGCTGGCTTCGCAAACCAAGCCTTGCAAGGCTTCTCTCAAGCCTAAATCGATCAAGATACGTGAGCCATTGGGAGAGATCTGCAAGCCAGCACCCACCTCGGCCAGGTGGCTGGCTTGTTCATAAACATCAACCTTGAAACCCTGCTGTAACAATGCAAGGGCTGTGGCCAAACCGGCAATGCCTGCGCCTGCAATGGCAATCCGTCTGTCGGTCATTCCGCTTTGATGTTGTTGTCTTTGGCGACTTGGGTCCATAGCTGGATTTCTTGTGAGATAACTTTGGCAAAATCAGCGGAGGCTCCTCCGACAGGCTTGATGTCCAACTTGCCCATTCTTTCTTTCACATCAGGCATGGCCATGATGCGTGCAACTTCTTCTTGAACACGTTTCACAACCACTGGCGGCGTACCAGAAGGCGCCAGCAAACCACTCCAAAAATTCACTGACAAATCAACGCCTTGCTCTTTCAGGGTGGGCACTTGGGGGTATGCGGCCAAGCGCTGCTCGGATGTCACAGCCAATGCTCGCAATTTGCCAGCCTTCAACAAAGCGGCAATGGGGCCCGAATCAATCAGTGTCATTTGTACTTCTTGGGTGAGCACTGCATTGATAGAAGGCGCGCTGCCTTGGTAAGGCACATTCAAAGCTTTCAGGCCCGTTTGCGTTTTGATCAACTCCATGACCAACTGAAAGGAAGCTGAGGGATGCGAGTAATTGAACTTGCTGGGATTGGCTTTGGTGAGATTGACCAATTCTGAAAATGTCTTGGCACTGGAAGCCTCGTTGACCGCCAAAATCATGGGAAATGAACCCACCAAGGAAATTGGCATTAAATCGGTCACAGGGTTGTAGGAGAGCTTGGCCACCAGAACAGGGTTGAACACAATGGGACCACTCGCCGCCATCAACAAGGTGTAACCATCGGGTGCAGACTTGGCCACCAACTCGGTCCCAATTGCAGCGCCAGCGCCCGGTTTGTTCTCAACCACCACAGGCTGGCCCAATGCAGGCGCCAATTTTTCGGCCACCACGCGCGCCAAAATATCATTGGCACCGCCAGGGGCGTAAGGCACCACAATTTTCACCGACTTGGTCGGCCACGCAGCTTGCGCAAGCGCAAAAGTGGGAACCCAAAAAATAGCGACAGCACTCAACAAGAGTGCCATGCGCTTGCTTGGCAAGACTGCAGTTGAATCAGTTGTTTTCATCAATATCTCCTGTTTTTCTTAAAGCGGCGTAATGCGAACATGAAGCAAAACGCTGCGACCTTCATCAAGGACTTTCACACAGCGTGCAATGGCGGCATTCACTTGTGTCGGATCGTTCAGTCGCTCACCGTGCGCGCCTGCCGCTTCGGCAATGGCGGCAAAGTCGGTGCCGTGGCCCAACACTGATGCAAATTGATTTGTATTTTTAGCTTGCCCTTGCGGGTACATGCGCAATGTAGATTCCTTCACAGCCGACCAACCGCCGTTGTCCAACAGCACCGTGAGAATGGGCAATTGATTTTCCACTGCAATGGTGTAGACAGCGCTTGGGTTACCAAAATAGAACGAGCCATCACCCACCACATGAACCACACGCCTGTTGGGCTGAGCCAATTTCATGCCCAAGGCAGTGCCTGCAGAAAAACCGAGACCACCCCCCATCAATCCCACCAAAGTTCCTGGTGTGTTGCGCGGGATCTGTTCAAACACAGCCATGGTGTTGCGAATGGCTTCGTTCAGGACCACATCCTCTGAATTTAAATGCTGGCCTAAAACGGCACACAGGTAGTGGGGGTTGATGGCATTGACAGTGCCTTGTTCTTTGGCAAGCAGCGCCACCCTTTGCGCATTTTTCGCATGCGCATTGCTCAATTCAAGGGTTCGTTGTTTGACTTTGGCTTGAAATTCAGGCGTGGCCATGGCTTCCACAGCTTCAATCAATTGCGCCATCAAACGCACACTGTCGCCTTCAATGCGTGCATCCAAGGGGAAGCCCCACATGGGAATGTCACGTTTGATGGCATCGACATCAAACTGCGCCCAATAGGCATTTGGATTGACGCGCGTGGTTTTGGGGATCCACGGCACATCGACATCGACCATCAGACCAACATCAGTTTGTTCGGTGAAGGCCGCGGGGTTGTAACCGCCAAAGAAGGGGGAGTCACGGCGCAAATTCATGTGCGCCGTATTGAACTCACACACCCGCATGCCGCACAAGGCCGCCAACTTTTCAATCTGGGCGGGTGCTTGATGGTTTCGTCCTGCATAGGCGGTGACCATCATGGGGTTGTCAGATTGAATTAATTTTTTGGCGATGGCTTTGATGCTGGCAGGATCTGCCCCTTGCGCTTTCACTGGCAGATGTTTCTGCAAACCGTAAGCGCCAATGCTGGCAGCATCCACATGAGCAGCCAACACCTCTCTTGGCAATGTCAGGTAAACCGGCCCGGTGGGATCACTTTGCATCACAGCAACCGCACGCGAGACTACTTCATGCGCCATGGACGGCCATGCCAAGTTGTATTCCCATTTCACATAAGGTCTGACCACGCTGCCTTGATCGAATGGTTCTTGAATGAAATGAACGTAGGTATCTCGACCACCTTCTGAGTTGTCAAACGTCGTCATGGGCGCGCGACCTGCAATCAGCAAAATCGGAATACGTGCACGGCACAAATTGTGCAAACCCATCGCAGCGTTGGCTGTGCCTGCGTCGACGTGAACCAACACAGCTTGACCGCGACCTGTCGCCAAGGCATAACCACCGGCCATGTGAACAGCCGTATTTTCATGCGGACACAAAATCAAACTTGGGAATTTTCTGCCTTGCTCGCGCCAATGCGCCATCTCTTCAATGAGGGGCGCATGGTCTGTGCCCAGATTACAAAATAAATAGTCAATGCCTGAATCAACCAAACCTTGAAGCAAGTCGTTGGCAGCCGTGCGTGTATCAACATCAGACATACATTACTTCTGGTAAAGCCCGGCTGCTTTCACAACCGGCAGCATCTGTTTAAGTTCGGTTTCAATTCTTTGACGAACCACCTCGGGTCCTGCGCTGTCACTTTCATGGCCCAGTTTGCTGTACGCCTCCCGCGTGGCAGGCATTTCCAAATACTTTTTCAATTCTTGGGAAACGCGCGCCAGAATGGCTGGCGGTGTTTTGGCAGGGGCAAAAAGGGCCAGCCAAATTTCAAACTCCGTGCCTGGGTAACCCGCCTCAGCCAGCGTTGGGACGTCTGGCATGAAACGCGATCGCTTCTGCGATGCGACGGCCAAGGCCCGCAAACTGCCCGCTTGAATCTGCCCCTTCACAGGTGCCAAATCTGCCATCGCCATGACCACACGGCCCGTGATCAGGTCTGAAACTGCCGGTGGGAAACCTTGGTACGGCACATGAATCATGTCCACACCAGCGCTTTGTGTCAGCATAGCGGTACCCACATGTCCCATGCCGCCGATGCCATTGCTGGCGTAGGGCAAGAGACCAGGTTTGTTTTTGGCATCGGCCATCAACTCCTTGACAGTGTTGTAGCGATTTGAAGTGGCAGTGACGAGATAAAATGGCAAGCGAGAGACCATGCCGACAGGCGCAAAGTCGGTCAAGGAATCAAATGGCAATTTGCCTGGATGGGTGAGCGGCAACAAAGCCATGGTAGAGCCACCAGCCAGCAGAAACGTATAGCCATCAGGTGCTGCACGCGCCACCATTTCAGCGCCAATGACTGTGCCGCCACCAGGTTTTGGATCGGTCAAGACTGACTGACCCAGCACGGTGGTCAAGTGCTGCGCAACCAGACGCGCCGCGGAATCTACGCCACCACCTGCAGGGTAAGGGACCACAATTCGAATGGGCTTGGAAGGCCACTCTTGCGCTTGGGCCGTCAGCGACAAACAAAATGTGATGAGACAAATAGAACAAATGGAAAAGGAGCGCAAAAACTTCAGACGCATATAAAACCATTCTGTGAATGCAAACAGCCCAGAAGGTAGCACGAGTGCTGGCTTGGCGGAATGATGAAAACCCCAATTTCAGGCCGACGACACTGACCAATTTAAGAAGCCTGAATCCGTTCAATTACTGATTGCAATGGAGACCATGCGCGACTAGAGTACGGGCTCCTTAGGAGACCTTATGCACACCATTTCAGTTCGTTGGTTTCGTTGGCTTTCAAGTTCAATTTTGGCCATCATCATGGTATTTTCAGCTGGCGCACAAACCACTGACTACCCAACCAAGCCCATCAAAATTGTGGTGACATTTCCACCGGGCGGCAGTTCTGACGCCATCGTTCGCATTTTGTCTACCCGTCTGAATGACAAATTAGGCCAAGCTTTGGTGATTGACAACAGGCCCGGTGCAGGCGGCAACATTGGTTTGAGTGCCGTGGCCAAGGCTGCGCCGGATGGTTACACGCTAGGTGTTGGCGCTGCGGGTGGTTTGACGGCCAATTCAAGCCTTTACCCCCAAATGCCTTTTGATGTCGCTAAAGATTTTTCACCCATCACCATGTTGGCGGCCATTCCCTTTGTCTTGGTGGGACACCCCTCCGTGCCAGCAGACAATATGCAACAACTCATTGCACTGGCGAAGTCGCAGCCCGGCAAAATTGCCATTGGCCATGGCGGCAACGGGACGGCCATGCATTTGTCAACGGCACTCTTCACGCAAATGGCAGACCTGAAACTGATTGAAGTGCCCTATCGTGGCTCAGGTCCTGCCGCCATGGATGCCTTGTCTGGTCAAATTCAATTGTCCATGACAGACTTGGCTGCAGCACTGCCCCACATCAAGGCAGGCAAGCTCAAAGCCTTTGCAGTGACCAGTCCCAAACGTTTGAGTAATTTACCCGATGTGCCCACCCTCGCTGAAAGTGGACTTGCAGGCTACGACGCCACTGGATGGTTTGGCTTGGTCGCACCTGTGGGCACCTCGCCGCAAATTATTCAGAGGCTTCACACTGAATTTGCTGCGGCCTTGAACGATGAATCCTTGAAAGCTCAAATGCGTCAAAATGGCATGGAACCGATTGTCACAAGCGTTGAAGGTTTCGAAGCCTACATCAAAAGCGAAACACAAAAATGGGCCAAGGTCATTCGACAAGCCAACATCAAACTGAACTGAATAGAAACATGACGATGAAATTTGACAGCGATGTCCTGGTGGTGGGTGCTGGCCCCGTGGGCTTAACCTTGGCCACAGATTTGGCGCAACGGGGTGTGAAAGTGCTAGTGGCTGAAATTCGGAAATTTGCCGAGCCCCCCAATGTGAAATGCAATCACGTCTCTGCCAGAAGCATGGAACACTTCAGAAGACTGGGCGTGGCTGCCACGCTGCGCAATGCCGGTTTGCCAGAAATTTTTCCAAACGATGTTGTCTTCAGAACGTCGATGACGGGTATCGAGCTGACACGCATTCCCATTCCTTGCAGAAAAAACAGGTACACAGAAAAAGTAGGGCCAGATGCTGGCTGGGCGACGCCCGAGCCGCCACACCGTATCAATCAAATCTACTTGGAGCCTCTGCTGCTCAAGCACGCCGTGTCGCATGAGGGCGTCTCGTTGCACAACAGAACGCAAGTGATCGACATGGTGCAAGACGATGAGGGGGTGAGCGTCACTCTTCTGAATTTAGACACACAAACTTCTCAAACTGTGAGGGTGCGCTATGTGGCGGGCTGTGACGGCGGCAGTTCATGGGTGCGCAAGAAAATTGGCGCCAAGCTAGAAGGCACTGAAGTGATTCAAAGGGTGCAGTCCACGTTCATTCGTGCGCCACAATTGCTTGCCATGCTACCTGGCAAACTCGCTTGGTGTTATTACTCAGTCAACACCCGCCGATGCGGTACGGTGTTTGCTATTGATGGCCAAGAAACTTGGCTGGTACACAACCATTTACATCCTGATGAACCTGAGTTTGATTCCGTCGACCGTGATCAATCTATTCGCAACATCTTGGGTGTAGATTCAAACTTCCAATACGAGATCATCACCAAAGAGGATTGGGTCGGCCGCAGATTGTTGTCCAATCGATTCAGAGATCGGCGCGTATTTTTAGCGGGAGATGCCGCACACCTTTGGGTTCCTTATGCAGGCTACGGCATGAATGCTGGCCTTGCCGATGCCACCAACTTGGCATGGCTGTTAGATGCTGCAGTGAAGGGGTGGGCCAACGAAAAAATATTGGATGCCTATGAAGCTGAACGTCATCCCATCACGGAACAAGTCTCGCATTTTGTGATGAACCATGCACAAAAAATGATCAAGGCCAGAAAAGCGGTGCCTTACAACATTGAAAGCTTCGACGCGGAAGCTGATGCTGCCCGCGCACTGGTCGGCGCTGAGGCCTACGACTTGAATGTGCAACAGTTTTGTTGTGAAGGCCTTAACTTTGGTTACTTCTATGAGAAGTCGCCCATCATTGCGCACGAGTCAGAAGCCGCACCCGCTTACTCAATGGGGGCTTTCACACCTTCCACATTGCCAGGTTGCCGTGCGCCCCACTTCTGGCTCAACGATGGCAGTTCACTCTACGACGCATTGGGCAAGGGCTACAGCTTGTTGCAATTTGACACTTCGGTCAATGTGCAATCCTTGTTAGACGAAGCCCATCGCTTAGGCTTGCCCATCAAATTGATTGAGCTTGGCGACCAAACTCAGAAGCCCGAAGCCTATCAACACAAATTGGTATTGTGCAGAACCGATCAGCATGTGGTTTGGCGTGGCAACACCCTGCCCCATTCAGTCGAAGCGCTGCTGAACTTGCTCAGATGTGAATTAACACAAGAGGCTTTAAACGCTTAGCTTTTTGACCCAATATCGCTTCAAGGGGACATTGGATCAGTTGTCGATCACCAAATCGGGGGCCACCCTCCTAACACGGTGGTCGACATAATAGCCTCCATATTCGGTGTACTTCAGCACCGCGCAACGGCAGTTGCTACAGGCGTAAACATCGCATCGGTTGTAGGGAAAGTAGGGAGGTGCAATGGGTGCATTTGCCGAATCGTATCGGGTGCCCTGTGGGTGATACTCTTCAAAACTCAAGTCCATTTGCCCTTCAGGCAAAGGCGTGCGCAGTGTGCCTTCAAGTTTCAATTGATAGGCTGGCCAGCGCTCATCGCTCACACTTTCCCATCCATCACAGATTTTGAGCGAACAATTGCAAGCTGAAGTTTTTCGCTGGCCCAATGCTTTGAGTTCAGCCCCTGTCATCGGCTTCTCCGATGGGAGGGTCATGTGCCGAGTGAAGGGAATTGCAAAACGAGCACTTCGACGCCCTCAGCGCCAGCCTTTGCATTCAAGGTATCTTCAGGCGGCACGTGGACCACAGAGAGTGCCGGGCTTTGACCCGCAGTAGACTCCAAGACGCCATCAGTGATCACAAAAAATCTACCGCCGTGTATTTTTTCAGTGGGCAAATTCAAGGTTTCACCTGCTGGCAATCGAAACAATTTAGCAGACAAGCCATCTTCTCTCAACGAAATCAAGTCTTGTTCTTGCGAAGTTTTGAGCGCTGACAGTGCCGTCTCTCGAATGCCGTCTTGAGGTTCGCCGTGCTGCTGCTCGCGCTTCAGACCCTTTTGCATGCGCTCTCTAGAACCGGGCTTGTGCAAGTACCAGGCGCCTGTATCGCCTGTGGCACGAAGGGTGAGGTAGGACACGCCCGCTGGCCCGGCTTGTATCGGACCGTAGCCCGTCTCCGGCGCAGCGTAGTGGACCGTTAAGGGTGCAACAGGGTGTCTTCCAATGGCGCCATCTCCCGCCACAACCACTTGAAATTGATGCTCCAAATGAAAATGCGAAGGCGTGCTCCAATGGGGCAATTGCTCCACTAAAAAAGCTTGGGCACCCGCTTGTCGAATTTCATGCGTGGCAATGAAGTCCGTCACGCTGCCTTCAAAGGTATCTTTGCGAACCGTTTTTTTTGAGGCTCGGGCATCCAGCGAGTTTTGAATTTGGATCATTTCAATTCAGCGCTTGGCTTTCACCATGGCCATGACCAACTCAGCCACATGATCGGCAGTCTCATTTTTGCTCAAGCGACCATCAGGGCGATACCAAACATAGGACCAACTGATCAAGCCGCCAATGGACAATGACGTGAGTTTCACATCATCGACTTGAAATTCGCCATCTTTGACGCCTTGTTCGAGCAATGCACAGAATTTACGATCAAATTCTCGGCGCATTTTTTGGATGGCCTTGCTACTTTCGGGTGAAAGATGTTTTTCTTCTCGCGTGTAAATGGCAATGTGACTTTGGTTCTCAATCACGGCCATCATGAAATCATGTGCCAACACACGCAACTTGACCGTAGGCGAATCTTTGGAGGCCACCACACGGTCTAGAACATCCAAGGAAGCGCGAATGCCGCGTGAGCAAATTTCCGACAACAATTCGTTTTTGGATTTGAAGTGGGTGTAAATGAAGGGCTTGGTGACATTCATCTGCTCGGCCACTGCGTCGAGCGTGGTGTTGGTCAAGCCATTTTGGTTGAACAACTCTAGCGCAGTAGAAATGATGCGTTCACGTTTAAGTTTGGTGACCGCATCCCGAATATCATCAATGGGCGGCGACGAAGATGACGTTGTTTTCTTAGCCGTTTTAGCAGGCGCTTTGACTGTGTTCATATAAGGATTGTAAATAGTTTCCAGTGGCTTATTTCATTTGCGGCTCAAACAGCCACTCCAAGTCACCCCGGCTGTTGTCATAACGGCCTTGAACTCTCAAACCAATGGTCAACGGAAGGTCACCTTTCCAAATGCCCAAGGATCTCACGCCCTCGTCCAAGTCAACCGTGACCAGTGTGTAGGGCACATCGGCGGCAAAGCCAGCATGGAATGCATGGTGGCAGCGTGTCCAACTGTGAACAACCCCCAAGCCTGAGGAGTTTTGCCAAAAGTGTTCATGAGAATAACACTGGGTGCACAGCATCCGGGGATAGTGCCGGACCGTGCCGCAAGATGCACAAGTTTGCAGCACCAGTCGGCCCTGCGCCGCCGCATCCCAAAAGGCTTGTGTCATGGGGCTAGGTTGGGGAATGGGTTTGGAGACTGCGTTCATGTTGTTAAGCTTTTCTCATAATCGCCAAAGCGCCATCGCCCATGTCGCCATAACCTGTCACAAGGCCAACTTCTGCACCTTTGACTTGGGCTGCACCACCATGGCCGCGCAACTGGCGTACCAATTCAACCACGTGATTCAAGCCCCAAACATGCCCTTGGGACAACAAGCCGCCATGGGTGTTGGTGGGCAAGGCACCGCCTAGTTTGAGCCGACCCCCTTCCACAAAAGCACCTCCCTCCCCTTTGCCACAAAAGCCCATGTCTTCAAGCTGGCGGATGACTGCGTAGGTAAAGCAGTCATAGATTTCAGTCACGTCGATGTCGGCATGCGTGACACCGGCCATTGCGAAAGCCCGCTTGGCTGCTTTGCCAATGCCCAGGCTCGTCATGTCGGGGCGCTGGGTGATAGCACCGGGAGAATCGGGGTGACCTTCGGCCACGCCTGCAATGTAAACCTTGGGTTGAGCCATGTCACCAGCACACTCTGAGGCACTCACAATGACTGCCGCACCACCATCGCTTTCCAAACTGCAGTCCAGCAGCCGAAAGGGATCGGAAATCATGCGGGAATTGAAGTGATCTTCCAAGGTCATGGGTTTCTTCATCACCGCGTTGCCATTCAGCAAAGCATGTTCACGACAGGCCACCGCAACCTCACCAAATTGCTTCACGGTGGTGCCATAAAGTTCCATGTGACGTCTGGCCATGGGGGCATACAACTGCGCAGGTGCAATGGCACCCATGGGGTACTCAAATTCAGTCACATAGTGAAATTGCGGCATGTTGTGAATGCGAGCCCCTGCCTTGTTCGAGCCCATGCTCACATTGCGACCAAAGGTGATCAGCACATGACGGCAGACCCCGGACGCAACGGCAGCAGCAGCACATTGAAGCGCCATGACAGGGCTGGCGCCACCATGCGGAATAACGGCAGAAAAGCGCAAATCGGGAATGCCAAAATTTTCGATAAAGTCATCGGCTGTGCCACTGACAATACCGACTGGAATCACACCATCAATGTCAGTCGGCTTCAGTCCAGCATCTGCAATGGCCTTCAGCGAAGACTCAATTTGAAGTTCAAAAGCCGTTTGGGTTGAACCTCGCATGTAGGTGGTTTCACCGATGCCTGTGACACAGGCTTTGTCTTTAAGGCTCATATTGATCCTTCATCTCAATGCTGCGCCGCTCGTTGGCGCTCGCGCGACATTTGTTGCCGGTAAAAAACAGGGTCTAACTCAAGCGCATAGCGAACGCTCTTGGGGTAATGCCTTCTCAAAAACGCTTGTTCTTCGTCCATTGTTTTTTGCATCTGTTCGCTTGAGGGTACTTTGTAATTGCCACTCACCATGTCGCTGATCCATTCAGCCTGATCGTCCATCATGCGAATGTTGCCACCCCCAGCCACATTGAACATACCCGCAAAGAACAGATTTTTTTGTGTGGGATGAACCACGCGCAAGAAAAGATCGAGGTGCCCCTTGTGAAAGGGTGCCAGTGCCGAATCGAGAAATGGCAAATCAACCTGATAACCTGTTCCAGCAATCACGCAATCAAAGCTTTCTTGCGTGTCATCTGTGAAGGTCACCGTTTGACCCTGCACTGTTTTGATGCCAGGTTTGGCACGCACGCGGTTCCACACAAAGTGCGCCATCAAACTGGGATGACTGGTGGGGTGTGTTCGCGACTTCGGGGTGACAAATCCCCACTGCTCCATGGTGCCGTGCACAATGCGCGTTAAAACTTCGCGAATGGTGCGCCGAACAGGCCAAGGCATCCAGGGTTTTTCCAATTTGGCCAAGACACGCGAGGTGGGAACACCAAACAAAACGCGCGGCATGACCAAAACGGGTGATCTTGCGGAAATCACCGTGGCCTTGGTCATGGTGCAAATATCGGAAGCTATGTCGACGGCGCTGTTGCCCATGCCCACGACCAACACACGTTTGTCGCGAAAGGGTTCTGGCACGCGGTAATTGTGCGCATGCAAATACTCGCCCTTGAATTCAGAAGCCCACTCAGGATGCAGGGGCTTGCCTTGGTGGCCCGTACCAATGACCACGGCATCAAAGTGCTCTGCTGCTTTGCCTTTGACCGTGACGCTCCAAGATTGATCCTGGGCCTCCAATTTCACAACAGGTGAATGGAAGCGGATGTGAGGCAACAGCTGAAATTTTTCAGCGTAAGCTTTCAAGTAACTGTGGACCTGCCAATGATCAGGGTAAAGGGGCGTACCTTCTGGGAACGGGAAATCTTGATAGGCCGTGACACGGGCCTCAGAATTCAAATGCAAAGAACGATAGGCTGGGCTGATGCCGTTGTCGTTTTCATAGACCCACAGCCCCCCCACGTGAGATCCCATTTCAAAGACCACCACGTCATGTTGCTTGGCCAGCAAATGTTTGGCTGCACACAAGCCAGCAGCGCCAGCACCAATCACAGCCACTCGTTTTTGAGAAGTGGGTTGCATGTGCGTCATCATCAAGCTAATTTGCAATCAGAGATCATGCGGTGGTCTTGGGAGCGCGCGGTAAAATAGCATTGCCAATGATTTGCCTCATGACCTCTGCCGTACCACCGCCCAAACGGCACATGCGGGCGTCGGCAAATGCGCGCGCAATGGGGTATTCCCACATGTAACCCCAGCCACCAAAAAACTGCAAGCACTCGTCCATGACCTTGCCTTGAAGTTCGGTGGTGACCAACTTAGCGCAAGCCGCATCGACTGCATCAAACTCGCCCTTCAAATGCATTTCAATGCATCGATCGACAAACACACGCTGCGTGAGAACCTCTGCGGTGAGAGATGCCAATTTGAATCGGGTATTTTGAAAATCCCCCAAAGTGCCACCAAACATCTTCCGATCTTTGACATAGTCTTTGGTCCACTCAAGAGCCGCTTCTGAACTGGACACACCGCGAATAGCTTGGACCAAACGTTCTTGCGCTAACTGCGTCATGAGCATCGCAAAGCCACCGCCTTCGGAGCCCAACAAATTTTCAACGGGCACATGGACATCGGCAAAGAAAAGCTCTGAAGTGTCTTGCGCCTTGCAACCCATTTTTTCCAACTTGCGACCGCGTGTAAAACCCTTTCGATTGGTTTCAACCAAAATAAGGCTGACGCCTTTGCCGCGGGCTTTAGGATCCGTCTTGCAAGCCAACACCAGCAAATCTGCGGTATGGCCGTTGGTGATGAACACTTTTTGTCCATTGATGACGTAGTCATCACCATCGCGAATGGCTTGCGTCCGCATGGCTTGCACATCACTGCCACCGGAGGGCTCGCTCATGCCCAAAGCGGCAATGACTTCACCCGTGGCCATTTTGGGCAACCACTTGCGCTTTTGTTCTTCGGTGCCAAAGTCAACCAAATAGGGTGCGACGATGTCTGAGTGCAAATAGAAGGTAGGGCCGGTAGCACCAGCGCGGGCCATTTCTTCAATCAAGACAGCGCTGTGCAAAAAGTCGCCACCCAAACCGCCGTATTCTTCAGGAACATTGCAGCATAGAAGTCCAAACTCACCCGCTTTGAGCCATAGTTCTCGCGGCACTTGGCCCTCTTTCTCCCACTGGGCGTGAAAGGGGGTCACATGTTCTTCAATGAAACGTCTGACGGTGTCGCGAAAGAGTTCGTGATCGGGGCTGAATATCTGTCGTGGAATCATTTCAATCTCAGGTAGATGGGATCAGGGGATGGCAAGGGCCGCCTTCGGCAATCCATTTTTCAATCATCGCGTCTTCAAAGCCGCACTCTTTCAATATTTCTGCAGTGTGCTGGCCCAGCTGGGGCGGCAGGCGATCAACGTGCGTATCAGCGCCACTCATTTGAATGGGCACGCGCGGAATGCGCAAAGCTCCCTCCGTGGGATGCTCCCGAATTTCCCAGAAGTTGATGCTCTTCAAATGAGGATCATCGACCAAATCTTCTAAGCTGTTGACCACAGAAAATGGAACATCTTCAGGGGTCAGCAATGCCAGCCACTCCGCATTGGATTTTCGCGCTACTTGGCGCTCAATTTCATCCCACACGTGACGGAAATTTTTCTGTCGTGCTGCAAACGTTGAAAAGCGTTCGTCTGCCATGATTTGTGCTTCACCCGCCAGTTCAAAAAATCGCTTCCAATGCGCATCAGAATAGGGTAGCAATGCCAAGTAACCGTCCAGTGTTTTATAGGGGCGGCGCGAAGCGGAACTCACAGGTTCATACCCCATCGCTGCCATGGGCGGCTCAAAGGCGTATCCCCATTGGTGTTCCATCATGTTGAAAGCCGCCATGGTTTCAAACATGGCCACATCGACATGCTGACCGACACCCGTTTGGTAGCGCTGCATCAATGCCATGGCAATGGCCCAAGCGGCATGCAAGCCACTGATTTTGTCGGCAATGATGGTGGGAATAAAGCGGGGCTGCCCAGCGACCACCGTTTGCAATCGTGCCAAGCCAGAGGCCGCTTGAATGATGTCGTCATAAGCGGGGCGCCCCCCATACAAACCATCATCGCCATACCCCGCCACATGACAGTAAATCAGACGTGGATTCTTGGCTGACAAACTGGCGTAGTCCAAGCCCAAACGATTGGCGGCGTTGGTACGCATGGAATGCAGAAGGACATCTGTTTCAGATACGAGTTTGTGCAAAATTTCTCGGCCTTCTTGCGTTTTCAAATCAACCACAATAGAGCGTTTGCTGCGATTGCTTGTGAGGAAAAAAGCACCCATGCGAGGGGTTCGACGGGGGCCGATGGCGCGCGTCAAATCACCCTCTGGGGGTTCGAGTTTGATCACATCAGCGCCCATGTCACCCAGGTACTGACCCGCCAAGGGGCCAAAAATCATGGACGCGATCTCGAGAACACGAATGCCTTCAAGGGGTCTGGTTTTTTTCATCACTTTAGAGAATGGCTACGGGAGACAAAGGACTGCCAGAAGCGCCCACAATGGGCAGTGCACTGGCCACAAACATGAAAGTGAATCGACCACTTTCAACCAAGGGGTCAAGCATCAACCCCTCCAAGAGTGGAATGCCATAATCTCGAATCAAGCACTGGTGTACGGGGAAAATAGTCCCTGGTGCGAAGGGCAAAACTTCCACGGCGAAGTTGTCTGCGCCCACAATGGCCACGTCACTTTGCGCAAGCCACAAACCGGCATCTTTGTCGATACCAGGCTCAGAATTGAAATCCACATCCGCTTTGCCTTTTTGGGACTCCAGCCAACTGGTTCGAATCAAAATAGCATCACCCTTTTGCAGTGTCACACCGGCCATCTGTGCGGCATCTTGCAAGTCTTTTCGTGTGATCACTTCCCCTGGCACCAGGCTTCTTTTTTTCAAACGAACGATGTCCAGCAGCACACCCCTTGTGACGATGGGCGGCATTTTCTCAATGCCTAATTTTTCAGCGCCCCTAAGACTTCGGATGGTGTTGCCTAAATACCCGTTGTACAACTCATCGTCATACCAAGCATGACACAAAGCATCAATGTGAGTGCCGATGTGCAATGGCATGACGACAGTGTCTTCGGCAAATTGGAAACCTCCTACGACGCGTTGCCCGGCAGCATAGTCGCCACCATCACGGTTCATAAAATGTTGCAAACCACAACGATGTCCAGGAACAGGTGTCTTGGCGCTGAGCAATTGCGTCAAACGCAATACCTCACCAGTTTTCACCAAAGAAGATGCGTTGCGAACTTGCTCTGGCCCGATGTGATTCAGACTGCCTTTTTCATCTTCAGGACCCCAACGGCCCCAAGCTTCTTTGCTCATGACTTCCATCCTAGTCGAGCGGACAAACGATTGGCCGCTTCTTTCAATGCCTGCAATGCGGGATCATCCTTGGGAAAGGCATCTGAATCCCCCATCATGGTCAACGCTAGCACAATGGTCCCGCTGGCATCAAAGACGGGAACACTGTAACCGTTCACACCTTTTTCGTTGATGTCGGCCATGATGGCGTTTTGAACATCCCCGATTCTCGCTTGTCTGACCTGCTCCAAGTGTTGGTCGACTTGGAAGGGGTTGATGAATTCTGAGCTGCCTGTTTTTTGAGCAGCCGTTATTTCAGCATCTAAATAGGGTTGTGTGAGCGATCTGTTGGAGTAAGCGGCAAATACTTTTCCTGTGGCGGAGCCCAACAAAGGCAAAACCATGCCACAGCGCAAACGCACATCGAGAGGTTTCTTGGCTTCAATCCACCATATCAAGGTGGGTCCAAAATTACCCCACACCCCTAGACCCACTGTCTTGTCGGTTTCACGATTAAGGTCTTCAAGACAAGGACGCGCCAGATGAATGGCATTTAAAGTGGCAACATGGCCTGAACCCACATGCTTGCCGGGCGAGTTGTCGTAGGGGTGGACCACCATGTACTTGCCAGAACCAAATGCCAAAGGTCTGCGCGTTGCATTCACGATGCGTTGAACGCGACCCAAGAACAACAAGTGATCGCCACCAGGATAGGTTTGCTCAGTTGTGCATTCCAAGTAAGCTGCACAACCCTCAATCAAGGGCACGCCACCCAAGCCCTGGGTCCAAGCCACACCCTCAAAACGGTCCAAACCAGAACGAGCAAACCGATTGGAGATGTCCACTTGGTCTTCTGCAAGGATATTCACCACAAATCGTTGAGCATTGCTGTAGGTGCTGAAGGCCGTGGCGTTGAGGCGCAAACTCCAAACAATCAAGGCGGGGTCAAGTGACACCGAGTTGAATGAATTGGCGGTCATGCCGATGGGGTTTCCTTGATCATCCAACACAGTGATGACCGTCACGCCAGTGACGAAAGAGCCCAAACAACGGCGCAATTCAGCTGGATCAATGGGCGACAACGCGAGTTCGGTTTTGTGCGGCATTTGAATGACGGTCATGTTCTTTTTTCTTTGTGAGTTCAGCTCAGCAAGTTTTCACGAAAGGTACTGGCTTCGTAGGAGGTGCGGAAAACACCGCGCTTTTGCAAAATAGGAATCACGTGATCGACAAAATCATCCACGCTGTCGGGATTGGTGGTCGGGCTTAAGTTGAAGCCATGGCAACCTGTTTCGCGCCAGACGCGTTCAATTTCTGTGGCCACTTGTTCAGGCGTGCCAATGACAGGGGGAATGGCCACTGAGAGCGCCCATTTTTTGGTGACTTCTCTCAAAGTGACAGACTCACCCTTTTCGTTGGTCATGGCCGCAGCCATCAGACCACGAGAGCCTTGGGCACTGCTACTGTCTGACAACGGTTGATCGGGATCGAATTTGCTCAAGTCGAGACCAAACACACCCGACATGCGGGCCAGGTTGGCTTCCAAAGGAATGCGCTCAATCAACTCCTCCGCACGCTGACGTGCTTCCAGCTCGGTACTTCGAACAATGGGCTGAAGTCCAAAAATAACCTTGCGCTCGGGAACACCATATTTTTGAGCTTCAGCTTTGAGCTGGATCATGGTTTTTTTCATGCCTTCCACATGACTTTGGATGGCAAAAATAAGCTCCGCATGCTTCATCGCAAACTGCATACCTCGACCCGATGAGCCTGCTTGAAACAACATAGGGCGACCATATTCAGAGGGCAGCGTAGGGCCTACGGCCTTGCATTGAAAATACTTGCCTTTGAAATCCACACGCGTCACCTTGTCAGGATCGGCAAATTTCAAGGATTGCTTGTTTTTCAAAATGGCATCAGCCGGCACACTGTTCCAAAGCTGATAGCAAATGTCCATGAACTCATCGGCCATGTCATAACGTTCATCATGTTCAATTTGCTTGCCAAGACCACAGGCCATGTGCTCAGCTTGACTGAAGCCTGACACAATGTTCCAACCCACACGACCTCGGCTGAGGTAATTCAAGGTCGAGATGCGGCGCGTGGCCAAATAAGGCGAAGTGCCATTGGTCGACAAGGTGACACCGATGCCCAAATTTTGAGTGGCGGCACTCATCACCGCCACCAAAGGCATCGGGTCGTGATTAGGCCAGGCCACTCCCCACTCCACTGATGGCACTACGCTTTCTTTGTAAACACCATGGGTAGCAGGACTGTCTGCGAAGAACACACCATCAAAGCACCCTTGCTCTAATTTTTTCGCCAAGTGTTGCCAGTAAGCGTAGTCTTGCAAGCCCTCTAACTGCTGATCAATGGGATCAGCCCATGCTTGAAGCGTATGGGTCTGGCTGGTGTGAACCAGCATTTGCAGCAAATGCATTTTGGAGCTCATGTCTCTGACCTTTCTTGGCGGCAGATTATTTTGACAGGGAAAGAATTAGCGAATCAAAGATCGGACGTAGGCTTCACCCAAGCCGACTTTCTTGCAGTGTTCGGTATAACGGTCTAGACGCAAAAAGACATCGTCGTAATCTACGGGATTGCCCTGTTCATCCACATAGACCAGGGGTCCCATGACATGGAACAATGCCGTCATGTGACCCACTTTGGGGTCAATGTAGAGGGTGTGAATATGGCCCGCGGGCTCATACGCAAAACTGCCTGCAGTCGCTACCCAATCGTGTTCTTTGTAACCCCAGGCGCCATCCATGGTCCATGCTGTGACGGGGGATGCGTGGCGGTGTCGCTGAATAATGCCAGAGCCTTTGGCTTTGAGAATGCTGATCCAACCGCCATTTGCCACATCGAACATCAAGGGACGGACCATGCCCATCTTGCCAAGGGCGTACCACTTTTCGTCTTCCACCATGACGTCGGGTTCAAACATTTCTTTCAATGTGAAATTGGAGGGTTGAATATTGACCATGAGTGTCTCCTGACGTTGGGAATGATGGGTAAGTGAATTCGCTGATGCAAGCCTGATGGCGGGTATTTTCTCTCAAGCTTGAATAATATACCATTTGGTATTTAAAATTTACCTGCGGGTATCATAGCGTTAACCCTAGACCCGAAAAAGATGCATTTGCACAAGCCCCGTCGCACCCGCTATCGTGAACAGGAAAAGTGACGTTACTCGCTTGCTGAGGGTTGCAAATCCCTCTATAAACGCAACACTTTATTTGATTAAAAAACGCATGAACGCCTCTCCTTACTTCTCCATCCTGCGAATGAAATTCCCCATGGACAGCGCCCTGTTTGCCGAGAAACTTTCAGTGGAACCTCGCATAGGCTTGCATGAGTTCAATATCACGGGGCAAGACGATGAAATTCGGGCAGCGTTTCAACATGTTCATGCCTACCACATCACCTCAGCCCGAGATGATTTACCCCAGCCTTGGTTCGCTCACCAAGCCCTGCTCCAACACTGTCCCAAGCTCTTGGTGGTTTCCACTTTTGGTGCAGGCTATGACACCGTGAATCTTCAAGATTGCACCCATGCAGGAATTTGCGCAGTCAACCAAGCAGGCAGCAATGCACGTGCCGTGGCGGAACATGCCCTGGCCCTCATTTTGGGCTTGTCCAAACGCATCAATGAGAACGACCGCCGTCTTCGCCGTGGTGAAAAATTCACGCGCGTTCAGGGCATGGGCTATGAACTGCTCGGGCGTACTTTGGGTTTGGTGGGCCTAGGTCACGCAGGCACTCAAATGGCCATGCTAGGGCACGCACTTGGGATGAAGATCATTGCCCACGACCCCTTCCTAAGCGCTGAACAAATGAGTCAGCGCGGTGCACAAGCCGTCACATTGGATGAATTGACTTCTGAAGCCGATGTCATCTCTCTTCACTGCCCGCGCGACGAAACGACGCTGGGCATGTTCGACGCAGCAAGATTTGCCGCCATGAAAAAGGGGGCGTTGTTTGTCACCACTGCACGGGGAGACATTCACGATGAGGACGCACTGCACGCCGCACTCACTTCGGGTCATTTGGGTGGTGCAGGTCTGGATGTTTGGTCAGTTGAGCCGCCGGAGGCATCTCATCCCCTGCTCAAATTGGACAACGTGGTCGCCAGCTATCACACGGCTGGTGTGAGTGTGGATGCACGTCGTCAAATGGCCAGCATGTCTGCCCAACAACTGCTGCTGATAGCCCAAGGCCATCGCCCCCCTCGCTTGCTCAATCCGGAGGTTTGGCCAGCCTACAGCCAAAGATTCAAAGACATTTTGGGACGGAACGTTCAAGAAACTTGAACGTCCTTCAGAAAACAGCGTGTGCTTAATCGAGCTTGGCACCCGATAACCGTACAACCTCTTTCCACTTGAGTCGCTCAGTTGCCGCAAAGGCGGCAGTATCGGCGGGCGAAGCAGAAATAGCCCGCGCTCCTGCCTGCAAGAAGCGCTCTTTCATGGCGGGTTGTGACAAGATCTCTTGAATTGCTTTTGAAAGTTTGGCTGTGATGGCGGGAGGAGTTGCGGCTGGCATGACCAAGGCACCCCATGACGTGATCACAAAATCAGGCATGCCCGCTTCCGCCATGGTGGGAACCTGAGGAAACGTGGGCCAACGATCGGCCGACGTCACGGCCAGCGCACGCGCACGACCTGCACGAAGCAAGGACGAATAGCTTGCCAAATTGTCAATGGCAAAGTCAATCGTTCCAGCAATGACCTCTGTATTGGCGGAGCCGCGAAACGGCACATGCACAACTTTGATACCCGACTTGAGGCCAAACATTTCGCCCGCTAAATGCGGTGTGGTGCCGACCCCTGATGAACTGAAGGTCACGCCCTTGGGTTGAGCTTTGGCCCAAGTTTTGAACTCCTCCAAAGTCTTTGCGGGATGGTCTGCAGAAACGGCAAACACATTGCAGTTCTCCCAGAAAGTGGACACAGGAACAAAGTCTTTGGCAGGGTCATAGCCCAGCTTGGAATACAAAAACTGATTGATCGACAGGGTGCCAATGGTGGCCGATCCTAGGGTGTAGCCATCTGCCGGCGAATTCATCACGGCCACCATGCCGATGTTGCCTCCTGCCCCTGTTTTATTTTCAATGGTGAAGGTCTGATTAAAGTAGCTTGTCAGTTTTTCTGCCAACAGGCGTGTCAACACATCCGAGGCCCCCCCCGCTGGGAAAAAAACCAGAATCTTGACTGGCTTTTCAGGCCATGCGGGTTGTGCATGGGCTGTGGGGGCTAAACCCAATGCGGCCCCTAAACCTGTCACCACGATATCTCTGCGATTGAACATGAAAGTCTCCTTTATATTAAGTTAATTGATTGAATCACTCGATGGTTGTTACTCGCCGATTTCGATCAACAGGTGGGTTAAACCATCGGGGTCTGTCACCATGGCATCGTGCCCGGTTGCCAGCTCGCGCCAATGCCAGTGGCCTTGCTGCCGTGCCCATGCTTGAGAGGAAGCAACAGACCCCAGCACAGGCGATGTGCAAGCAATGTAAGTGCAAGGCAAACCATTGCCCACGGCTTTCGTGATGGGCAAAGGTGTGTCGTACAAGCTCTCGGGTTGAGGCGTTAAATTCGATCGCACCCATTCGGCTTCAGGATGGTCTTCTGGAATACCGAACACCGAGACCGGTGGTGGCGGAAATGCACGCACACCGTTATAGCTGGTGCAGCTGGTTCGACGTTGTGACACCACTTCTTCGGGCAACACGCCATAAGGTGTTTGCCCCGCTTGAAGAATCAAGGCATCCAAGTAAACCAATTGCCTGATGCGACTGGGCAATCTTTCTGCCACCCCTGAAATGGCCAAGCCGCCAAAGCTGTGCCCCACTAAGATCACTTCTTTCATGTCCTCGCACATCATGTGATTCACAATGTCCTCGACATACATGGCCAGCGTCAAAGCATTGGATGCCAAATGACGTCTAGCCCCTAAACCAGTTTGGGTGGGCGTGGTCACGCGATGACCTTGCTGAAGCAGGCGGTCTGCCACCAAGCGCCAGCACCAACCACCATGAAAACCGCCGTGAACTAAAACGAAATTCAAAATAATGCCCCAAAAATGAATTGCAAACTTAACGTCCGTTCAGCGGATAATTTGGATCGTTGTAACCTGCGCTACTGGCATGACCTGGCGTAACCAACGCATCCACAAAAGCTTCATCTTCAGGCCTTATCGTTATTTCAAGTGCACCAAAATAATCTTGCCACTGGGCCAAGGTCCGAGGCCCTGCAATCACGGAACTCACCGACTTGTGGGCCAACACCCAAGCCACAGCAAAATGACTCAATGCCACGCCTTTGGGTTCACAATAGGTTCTCAATCGCTGAGCGATCATCAAGGTGTCATCGCGAAATTCTGTTTCCATCAAGCGTTTGTCATTTCGCGATGCGCGTGTCCCAGTCTCAGGTGGTGCGCCCGGTACATATTTACCTGAAAGTACACCCCGAGCAATCGGGCTGTAGGGCACCACCCCCAGACCGTAATGCGCACAGGCTTCCAACACCTCTTGTTCAGGCTGACGCTTAAGTAAGTTGTAATAAGGTTGGCAAGCAGAAGGCGGCTGAATGTTCATGCGCTTGGCTTGATTCACAATTTCTGCAATGCGCCAACCTCGAAAATTAGAAAGGCCCCAATAGCGAATTTTTCCACTGCGCAACAAGTCATCCATGGCACGAAGTGGCTCTTCAAAATCCATACCGTTGTAATCTCGATGCATGTAATACAGGTCGATGTAGTCAGTGTTTAATCGGCGCAGACTGGCCTCACATGCCTGCAACATCCAAGAACGTGAATAGTGCGATGTATTGGGCGACATATTGGGTTTTTGACTCATCGGCATACCCACTTTGGTGGCCAACACCCATTTCTCCCGTTGGCCTTTTAACAACTGGCCCAGCATGCTTTCTGATCCGCCCAAACTGTAAGCATCGGCCGTGTCGATGAAATTACAACCCTGCTCTTTCGCATGGTCAACGATGGAGCGCGCTTCGGCCAATTCGGTCTGGTCTGCAAACATCATGGTGCCCAAACAAAGCTCAGACACCTTCAATTGATTTTTCCCTAAGTCGCGGTATTTCATGAGGACTCTCCAATAAGTTTCGAGGGTTTCAGAGTGGCCAATGCCAATGAATTGGGCGAAGTCCCGCAACAGGGGACCTGAAGGTGGTGAGGGTATCGCCGGCCAAACACCCCATGTAGGCTGTGCGCAGGTCCTCACCGCCAAAGGCAATGCTGGTGATGTTGGGCAGTCGACGGCCGCGCGCACTGGATATCATGGGTCGCGTCAGTGTGCGTGTTTCAAACGCGTGTTCTAAGGCGCTGCAAGTTTCTGGCACTGCATCGTCAATGACCGTGACTTGTTTGCCCTGGGACCCTACTCGGTACAAACGATTGCTTCCCACACACACCACCCAAAAGCCACCTTCAGCATCGAGCGTCAAACCGTCGGGGAAATCGCCATCAGTGAATTGGGCTACCACCTGTTTCTGACTCAACACCAGTTGCTCTGAAAGAGCAAAACGACTGGTGCAGCGTCCAAAAGTTTCATTCACATAAAGATGGCGTCCGTCTTGGCTGACTCGACACTCATTCGTGTAATGCAACCCATCTGCCACGATGCGAGACCCTTTTGCGTCCACCACAGAAATCCAGCCAGTAGCCGTGTCCAAGGGATAAAGATCGCCCCCATCGGCAGCGCTGACACACACCCAAACACGCTCGTGATCGTCCACAGTAATGAAGTTGACACGCCCCAAGGGTTTGCCTTCAACTTCCATCAGCCAAGGCTGAACGCCCTCCTGAGAGGACAAGCGCCAGACCCCGCCCTCAGGGCTCAAGTTGGCCACCAAGAAGCTGCCATCCTTCATCAGGGCAATGCCATTGGGCACCAGCGTTGAAGTGTGTGACAAAAAGTTCGCAGCACCCGCTTTCAATTGCATGACCCCACCCCTCGCATCCGATACCATCAAGGCCCCGGATGAATGAGTGAGAACACACTCAGGTCGCTGTAGCCCCGAAAACACTTGGGTCAGTGAATGGGTGCTTGAATTGTCAGGATGCAAAGATTTTGAAACCGCAACCCACTCGGCAGTTGAAACAGTCATGGCTGTCATTCATCCAATGAAAGTTTCAAGCGCTGAATTATTTCTTTCCACCTCGATACATCTTGCTTGATAAGCTCTGTAGTTTTAGCGCTGTCCAGATAGGCCGGCTCTAAGCCTTTGTCGCGCAACTTGGCCTGCATTTCTGGCTCTGCCACCACCTTGGCAATGTCGTCACTGATTTTTTTCACTATGGCCACAGGTGTTTTGGCAGGTGCCACAATGCCGTACCAAATGTCGGCATCAAATCCAGCAATGCCACTTTCCACCACAGTGGGTACCTCGGGCATTCGGCCAAATCGAGTGGTGGTGGTCACGGCGAGTGGCCTCAGTCTGCCAGCTTTCACCATGCCATCAAAGGCACTCATGGCACCAAACGAAAATTGAACTTCATCGGCTACCAAAGCAGTGACAGAAGGCGCCGATCCTTTGTAGGGGATGTGCACCATGGACAGGCCCGAACGCAAGGCCAACATTTCGCCTGCCAAATGAGGTGCAGTTCCCGTGCCAGCAGAGCCATAATTTAACTTTCCATTGTTGGCTTTGGCATACGACAAGAATTCAGCGAAAGTTTTAACTGGTAATTTATCGTTCACGACCAAAACCATGGGCGAGTTGGCATAACGCGACACAGGCGAAAAGTCACGCATCAAATCCCAGTTCAAGTTTTTGTACAAGGTGGTGTTGATGGTGTATGAATTCACCAACAACAGCAAGGTGTACCCATCTGCTGGTGCCTTGGCCACAAAGTCAGCGCCAATGTTGCCAGCAGCCCCCGGCTTGTTTTCGACAACAACGGCTTGCCCCCACATTTCCGACAGGCGCTGTGCAATCATTCGAGCTGAAAGATCAGAGCCACCCGGCGCGAAACCCACAATCAGTCGAACCGGCTTGTCTGGATAAGCATGGGCAGTCAAGCTCATGCCCATCCCCAGCAAACACGCCAAGACTCCCAGTAATTTCAACACCGAGGGCTTCATGGTGAGTCCTTATTGTTTTGGCCAGATGGCCTTGGCTGAGGCGAATGAATCAGGGAAAACAGTTTTGGGTTCGCCGTCTTGCCATTGAACCAAGACCAAATCAGCATTGACACGTCGACCGCTGGCATCAAATGCCAACTTACCGCCAGGGAAGTACTTCGACGCGCCACCTGTATCGTTCATGGCGCGAATGGCAGCTGCCACTTTCTTAGGATCAGCAGAGGCGGCCTTTTCCATGGCTTCTTTGAAGATCCACATGTCGCCATAAGATGAGACGCTGTCTTGAGGCATCCAAGGTTCTTTGTGCTTGGCTTTGAATTCAGTCACCAACTTTTCAAGCCCCTTGCCACTCCAGTTGGCCATGGCAGCCATCACGCCCTCCATTTGCTGCTTGCCCACAACTTGGAGTAACTCAGGTGCACCCATGTGACCCCCGTTACCAAGCATGGGAACTCTGCCGCGTCCCATGCCCATTTCGTTCATCTTTTCAATGACCAATTTGGTATCGGGCACATTGGTCGTGAGCATGAGCAACATGTCAGGCCGTGCATTGCGAACTTTTTGAATCATGGAAGTTGCATCGGCCAAGGGTGGTGTGAACACTTCATCCACAACCAACTTCAATCCCAACTTGGCAAATTCACCTTCGCGCATCGGCTTGGTGAAGGCCATGGGCGATGCCGTGTTGTCCATCACAATGCCAATGGTTTTGGGCTTGGAACCGCCGGACAATCTGGCAATTTCCATCATTGCAGGCAATGCGTCCAAGGATTGTTTGGACGCCACTGGCGATGTTTGAAATACATATTTATAGCCGCGTGCGGTAATTTGGTCTGAGTAGGAAAGCGTCAACCAAGGCACCTCGGCGCGTTCAGTGATTTCAGTGATGGCCAATGTGAAGGAGCTCACAAATGCGCCCGTACCCCCCACCAAGTCGGGCTCTTGGGACAGCAAACGCTGTGCCGCATTTTTGGCTTTCTCGGTGCTGTCACCCGAGTCCACCACAATCAATTTCATTTTCGCGCCGCCGAGCGCCTTGATGCCCCCTGCTGCATTGATGTCGTCAATGCCTGATTGAGCACCTTTGAGGTGCAGCTCGCCATTGCGAGCCCAAGCGCCTGACAAAGGTACTGCAATGGCAACCTTGACTTCTTTTGCTTGCGCATGCGACAACATGGGTGAACCCGCAGCAGCAGCCATGGCAGCACCACCCAATAAAAAATCACGACGTTGTGTCTTCTTCATCATAGTCTCCTGTTAAAAAAATTAAAGTCCCAAATATGCTTTTTTGATGTCTGTATTGCGAGACAACTCTTCATGAGTGCCGCTCATGATGACTCGCCCTGACTCCAGCACATAACCTCGATCACAGCTGTCCAAAGCTTCACCCACACGCTGCTCAACCAAGAGCACGCTGATGCCTTGTGTTGCGTGAATTTGCTGCACACATTCAAAAATTTGGTCGGCCACAGTAGGCGCCAAGCCCATCGAAGGCTCGTCTAACATGAGCAGTTTTGGCAAAGAGGCCAAGCCGCGACCAATGGCCAACATTTGCTGTTCACCACCTGACAAGGTGCCGGCCGCTTGAGTTTGGCGCTCTGCCAAGCGTGGGAACAGGCCATAAATGAAATCCAAGGTCTGCGTCAAAGCTTTACGAGCATTGGCGGTTTGTGCGCCCATTTGCAAATTTTCTTTAACCGACAAACTGGCGAAAACTTGACGGCCCTCAGGCACGTGCGCAATACCAAGCTCAGCCCGCATGTGCGGCTCAATCAATGACAGATCTTGGCCGTTGTAGGACATCTGACCCGATTGAACAGGCACCACACCGGAAATGGCTTTAAACAAGCTTGTTTTCCCCGCGCCATTGGGCCCCACAACAGCGATAAATTCACCTTGTTTCACTTGCAGAGTCACGCCAGACAAAGCGCACAAACCGTCGTAATAAACATCAATGGCATCAAGTTTGAGCACGTGCACTCCATCGCTTACCCAGGTAAGCCTCAATGACCAAGGGATTGCTGGTGACCATTTGAGGGTCTCCTTCAGCACAGACCACTCCGTGATTCAATACCAGCATGCGATCGGTCAACCTCACCATGGCATGCATGGTGTGTTCAATAATCACCACTGTGACGCCGCTTTGACGAATGGCCTCAATGACTTTCAAAACGTGTTCTGTTTCGTTTGTGCCGAGACCGGCCAGGATTTCATCAAGCAGCAAAATTTCAGGCTGCGGCGCCAAGGCTCTGGCCAATTCCATTAAACGCAACTCAACCGTGGTGAGAGACGATGCCAAACTGTTCAGGCGAGGACCCAGGCCAACGCGTTCGACCGCCAAAGTGGCCATTTCACGCGACAGCTGATCATTTGCTTGCGCAAAGAATGTAGCAATGATGACGTTGTCCAAAACGGTCATTCGCGAAAAAGTTCGAACCACCTGAAACGTGCGGCCAACACCGGCACGACAGACCTCAAAGGGTTGACAGCCTGAAAGGGTTTGATCATTCATTGACCACTGACCTGTGAGCGGCGTCACAAATCCATTGAGGGTGTTGAACAAGGTTGTTTTTCCTGCGCCATTGGGGCCAATGATGCCCAGTATTTCGCCTTGATAAACATCAAAACTCACATCGCGCAAGGCGTAAAGCCCGCCGTAACGAACGGTCACATCTTTCACCGACATGATTTGTCGGGGTGCTTGCTTCGTTGTCACATGGGTTCTGACAAAACTGCGCACATCCAAGGCCAGAGGTGCAGGTTCTTGTGAGATGGGTTTTTGCTTGAAGGATTGAAGCCATGGCCAGATGCCTTCAGGTGCCCGCAGCACCACCAAAATAATGGCCGCACCAAACACCACGCCTTGAATGCCAGGAAATTTATGGCCTAACTCTGCATGCAAAATTTCACCCAAGGGGATGAGCACAAAAGCACCCAACACAGGGCCCGCAATGGTCCCAATACCCCCAAACAAAGTGACGATCAATGCTTGCGCTGAAGACAACATACCAAACACTGTGGGTGGCGTCACAATGAGAAGCACCACGGCATACAAGCCTCCTGCCATGGCTGTGAATGCACCAGAAATAGCGATGGCTGCAAATTTCCAGGGCACTGGGTTAATGCCACATGCCATGGCAGCAGCTTCATTTTGTTTAATGGCCAGCAAAGATAAACCAAAACGCGAGCGCGCAAGTTTCAAATTCACCAACAAGGCAGCGACCAACAGTGCTAAAGCAATGAGCACATAGATTCTTTGATCGGTAAATTGCATGTAGGCGATTGGGTTCTCGCGCATCATGGGCAAAGTCACCTCTTGAAATCCGAGCCATTCAAAGACATAAAGCAGTGCCAATGGAAAAGCCAACATGGCCAAAGCAAAGTAATGGCCGCGCAAACGGAAGGTAGGCCATCCAATGAGCACCCCACTTAATGCGCCAGCAAAACCAGCAAAGACCAAACCAAACCACGGACTGATTCCAAAGAAGGTCATCAGCAAGGCGACTGAATAGGCACCCACACCAAAAAAGGCAGCATGACCAAAAGACATCAGGCCGGAATACCCTGAAAAAATATTCCATGCCACACCGACCAAAGCCCATATTGGCGCCAAAGTGAAGAGCAATTGATAGTAGCGGTCTTGCACCATCCACACCGCGCCGGCGTAAAGTACGGATGAACCCAAAATCCAAACCAAGGCGTTGGAAAGGGAAGAAGAAGTTTTAACGGGCAACGACATGCATCAGACCCTTTCCACACTGCGACCGAATAAACCCTGTGGACGGACCAACAAAATGACCAAGAAAACCACAAAAATTGCTGCGTTTTGAAGTTGATTGGGCAAGACAAGTGTTGAAACTTGCTGCACCAACCCAATGGTTAAGCCCCCTAGAAAAGCACCCGAAACGCTTCCCATGCCCCCCAACATCACGCCGGTGTACATGATGATGATGAACTCCACCCCAATGTAGGGTTGGAATGGGTAATAGGTTGCAATCAAACCACCTGCGATGGCCGTGATGGCAGAACCCAACGCAAAAGCCAAGCGATGCGATTTGCCAACGTGAATGCCCACAAACGTTGCGGCCAGAGGATTATCTGCAGCTGCACGCATCATGGTGCCGACACGCGAACGAGAAATAAAGAGAGAAACACCCACGGCCACAGCAACAGCCACTAAGGCCGCCACAGTTCGACCTTGATTCAAAAACAGCATCAAGCCTGATTCACCCAAGGGACCAATTTCCCAAGCTGTCGATGACAACGGAGTGCGCATGGTTTGAGGTGTCGAGCCAAACAACAACAAAGCGCCATTGGACAACATCAGGGACAAACCCAAAGTGAGGGTCAGTTGGGGGTAGTGCCCTTCCCCTTCACTCTTGGCAACTCGCATTCCTGTGATATGCCGCAAAAGTAATTCGTAAATACCGATACCCAGCACAAAAACAAATGCGCCTGACAGCAAAGCAGAAATGAAGGGGCCAATGTAGACCCCAAACAAAGCATTCAAGCCCAATTGAGTGAAACAAAAGAACGCGGCATACATGCCCAGCATCAAGGATTCACCTTGTGCAAAATTAATCACACGCATCACGCTGAAAATCAAGGCCAAGCCAACGCACATCAGCCCATAAATACATCCGACGATCGTGCCCGTGTAAACCGATTGCAAAATGTTTTCAAGCAACACCCAAGCGTCTGGCAGTTGAAGCGCTCCAAGCTGATTCATGAATGCGTTCACGCGGCAATCCGATGAATCATGCGGTTTCGAACACCGTCCAAACCTTCTGCGGGTCGAGACTTTAATGGACGGGCTGAAGTTTGATCGTAATTGCCCAGTTGCCGTTCAATTTGCGCAGCACAAGACCGAGTGCAATCCAGTAGCTTGCGCTCGTGGGACTTGGTGGCTCGTTTTTGCAACACAGACACATGAAGTGCGGCCGTCAAGCCGCCAGCACCGTCATAGATCGGCACCGAGTAACCGAAAATGCCCTCGACAGACTCACCATCGCTCTTGGCATAGCCTTGCGAACGAATGCGTTCAAATTCCAGTTCAAGATCTTTGGTGTTGGCAATGCTCTTGGGGGTGATTCTCACCAACTTAGACATCAAAGCATGTGCGCCCAACTTGGCATCGAGGGCGGCAAACAATTTACCGGTGGCCGTGCAGTGAAGAAAAAGCGATTCGCCCAAGCGGATGTCCAATGAAATTCTTTGTGTGCCTAGACAACGGTCAGCATAAATGACGCGATTGCCAATTTTGATAGCCAAGTAAACATCGTCACCAATTTCTTTGACCAGATCTTGTAAATAGCGTCTGGCAACGGTTCGGATGTCCAATGATTGGAGCGTTCTCAAAGCCAAGGCCACTGCGCGCGGTCCGACCGAATAACGCAGATCTTCACTGACTGTTGCAAGTTCTGCATCAATCATGGCCTGCAGCATGTTGTGAACACTGCTGACAGGCAAATTCAACTCCGATTTGATCTCAGTCAATCGAAGGCCCTCCTTGTGCTGAACAAGCAGGTTAATGACGTCAAAGATACGGATGTAGCGATCTGGATTCATAATTCATTCACCTCATGCCTGTTTAAGCTGTGACCAATTTGGCGAGCATCATTTTTTGCAACTTGCCTGTGCTGGTCAATGGCAAATCTTGTTCATTCACCCATTGAAACTTGGCGGGTACTTTGTAAGCCGCTAACTCCTTCTTGCAAAAAGCCTTGAGCGCCTCATGGGACACAGTTTGCCCCTCTTTGGCCACCAGCAGCGCCACCAAAATTTCGTCCAAATGAGGATCAGGCATGCCGATCACGTAAGCAGACTTCAATGCAGGGTGACGCATCAAAACCTCTTCGACCTCGATGGGTGCAATGTTGATCCCCCCACTCTTGACCATCTCTTTCAAGCGACCTTTGTAATAAAGCCTTCCTTCATTGTCCAACATACCGAGGTCACCCGTGCAGAAGTAACCCTCTGAATCGTAAGAAGCTTGAGTTTTCTCTGGCTCTTTGAAATAGGATTTGAAAAGGGGCCCTTTGATCCGAATTTCGCCCACGGATTCGACAGGCAAAGCTTGTCCGGTTTCGATGTCACAAATTAGAGCCGTCACACCTGGCAAGGGCTGGCCTACACATTGAACACGGATTTCCAAGGGTTCGCGATGGTCTATCACGGCGCAGTTGCCATAGGTTTCACTCAAACCATAAATATTGCAAATGTCATGAACGCCCAAGGTCACCGCCATCTGAATTTGCTCAGGTGTGCCAATCATGGCACCCGTGCGCAGACTGGAAAGGTTGCGGGATTTTCGACTGGGATGCTCCAACAAGGCTTGAACCATGTTGGGCGTACCGTAGATGACTGAACATTTTTCGCTTTCGATCAAGCTCAAGGCTTCATCAGCATCAAAATGTTCCTGCAACACAATGCAGGCACCATGAGACAACAAATTAGGCATGGCATTCACGCAGCCAAAGCTCCAAAATAAGGACACAGCCAGCCACAGTCGATCTGAGGAAGTGATGCCAAGACGCTCGCCAATATTCCAAGAATTCTCAATCCAGTTGCCTTGCTGCAACAAGATACCTTTGGGTGCCGCAGTAGAGCCAGAGGTGTAGAGTAAAACGGCCACATCCTCTGGCTGATTGAGCAAGACTGCTTTGTCAATGACGGTGTCTTCAACAGCCTTACCCAAGGTCAGCAGCGAATCCCACTCAAGGCCGGAATCAGTATCAAGCACCGCCGCACCGGACTCCACCACCCAGACAATTTTCTTCAGATGAGGCAGCCGCTGGGCATAAGGCCGCATCTGCCCCAGCATCTCTTGATAATCATTTCTGCGAAACTGAGTGACCGCGACCAAATACTTCACTTCCGCGTGCGATAAGGCATATTCCATTTCACGCGGTGTCGACCAGGTGTTGAGACATACGGCCGTTGCACCCAAGGATTGCAACGCCAAAAATGAAATGACCCAATGGGCTTTGTTGCCCATCAAGATGGCCACGTGATCTTGAGCTTTTACACCCAACGCGTGAAAACCTTTAGCCGCCTCAAGGACCGCCGCATTCAGTTGCGCGTAGGAATAGCGCTGACCGGCGGCTACCAAGGCAGGCTTGTCAGCAAATTGATGCGACTGCTCGCGAAGCAGCGCGCCTATGGTGCGACTTTGAGGACGAACGTTTTTCACAAAATCTCTCTTAACTGTCGAAACCAATTTACAACAGGGGCACTACTTTTTCAGCCATGAGAATCATGGAATTTCGAGCAAGAACAGGATCCTTCCAATCAACGCCCGCATACATCAGCGTTCCAAAATCGCCTGTGACTTCTTTGAAGGCGTGGACTTTGTCGGCCACTTGCGCAGGGGTGCCATAAATCATGAGCGTATTCATCACATCTTCCAATGTGACGCTCTCATCGGGCTGCTTGGGATCGTTTTTGAACACGCCCAATGCGCCGCGGCGTTTCAGTTTTGAGAACAAGGTTCGGTAGTAATAGTAGTACGGCCCATCGCTGCCCAGTGCATAAGCTTTGGCCGTGGCTTCATCTTCCGCTACGAAGACAGTTTTGGCAACACGCCAATCTTGAACCTTCGGCATCCGCTGAATACGCTCGCAACCTTCTACGAATTTAACCCAGTGCGATGCAACCCACTTGGGATACAAGAAGTTGGCCGACAAAGGATCCCAGCCACGGGCGGCTGCTTCAGTGATGCCTGGAGAGAAAGGCGCAACAGCCGTCACCACAATGGGAGGATGCGGACGCTGCAAGGGCCCAGGAATGGTTCCCATGCCCGTTTCCGGAATATGAGTGCGCTCAGTACTGACGTTCCAGAACTGCCCTTTCAGGTTGTAGGGCGGCTTGCTGGCCCAAATGTCCAGCACCATGTTGATGCACTCCAAGAACATGGCAGGGCGTGCCATGTCCATGTTGCCAAAGGCCTCTGCATCGGAGGGCAAGGCGCCAGGACTGATGCCCAAAATAAAGCGACCCCCCAACAGGTGATCCAGCATGGCAATTTGACTCGCTATCTCAACGGGGTGATGGTTCGGCATGTTCAGCGTCCCGGTGCCCAATCGGATGTTTTTGGTGGCATCCGCCAAAGTGGCGATGAAGAGTGCAGAAGAAGTGATGTTTTCTTCAGGGTCAGTAGAGTGTTCACCCACAAAGGCCTCTACAAAACCCAATTGATCCGCCAAAATAAACGCTTGGCGATCTTGCTGCAATGACAACTGCCAATCTTTCCCAATGGGATGCATGGGCATGGTAAAAAATCCGAGTTTCATAGTGTTTCCTTTTGAACTGCATTGGAAATGAGGAAGAGAGCTTAAGAGGTGCTCAGTTTGAAACCTTGATAGCCCTGATCCGCGATGTTTTGACATTCCTTGCGGTACAAACCTATCTTGGCAACATACGGCATGAACACCCGCGGCTTACCCGGAATGTTGGCGCCCAAAAACCATGAGTTGGCCAAAGGCAAGAGTGTTTTATTGGCGGCCTGGTTGACATGCTCAACCCAGTTATTTTCAGCGTCTTTGCTGGCTTCCATGCAATTGAAACCCTGCGCCTTCAAATACTGCAAGGCATCACAAATCCACGCCACGTGATGCTCAATACCGACAATCATATTGACCAAAACAGAAGGGCTGCCTGCGCCCGTGATGAAGAACAAATTGGGAAAAGCTTGCGTCATCAATCCCAAATAGGTTCTAGGACCTTGCGCCCATTTTTCTTTCAGCGTTTGACCTTGAAGTCCTTGAATGTCAATGTTCAAAACTGCTCCGGTTAAAGCGTCATAGCCAGTGGCACACACCAAGAGATCGATTTCATGAGCCTTCTGCGTTGTCACCACCGCATTACCGCTCAGTTCACGGACAGGCGTTTTTTTCAGGTCAACCAACTCGACGTTGTCTCGATTGAAAGTTTCGAAATACCCTGTATCAACGCAAATGCGTTTGGTTCCCAAGGGATGGTCCGTGGGGCACAGTGAATCAGCCACAACAGGGTTTTTTACAATCTGACGAATTTTATGGCGCACAAAATCAGAAATGGTGTCGTTCGCGGCCTTGTCAATCATCAAGTCGTTGAAGGCATGGACAAAATTCACACCACCTTTTTGCCATCGCCTTTCATACTCTGCCACGCGCTCTGCAGTGGGGGTTGCAAGTGCCGACTTCGCACTGAATTCATAAAGAGTGCCCACTTCTTTGGCACGGGCACGGTGGTCTGCGTAGTTGCTTTTCCAAGCCACCTGGGCTTCGTCTTCCAAGGGCCCATTGTGCGCAGGAATGACAAAATTAGCAGTTCTTTGAAAAACGCTGACTTTTTTGGCTTGACGTGCAATCACAGGAATGGCTTGAATGCCAGAAGAGCCCGTTCCAATCACGCCGACACGCTTGCCTCGCAGATCAACACCTTCGCGAGGCCATGCGCCGGTGTGATAGATGGGGCCTTCAAAATTTTCAATGCCAGGCAAGTCGGGCAAACGAGGCACTGACAAAGCTCCCGTTGCCATCACACAGTATTGCGAACGGAAAGTCAAACCACTGTCAGTTTGCAAACACCACTCAGACAGACGATCGTTAAAGATGGCAGACAAAACCCTTGTGTTGAAAGTGATCTCGCGACGGAGATCAAAACGACTGGCCACGTGTTCGATATAGCGCAGAATTTCAGGTTGGGCGGCATACTTCTCTGTCCAATTCCAACTTTGCTCTAAGTCAGAACAGAACGAATAGGAGTACTGCAAACTTTCAACATCGCAACGTGCGCCAGGGTATCGATTCCAGTACCACACACCGCCGACGTCACTTGCTGCCTCAATCACTCTGGCAGAAAATCCCAAGCCCCTGAGTTGATGCAACATGTGCAAGCCCGCAAAGCCTGCACCCACAATGACAACATCAGATCGTATTTCTTGCGACATCAAAATGACCAGGCGATGAAATGCTCAATGCTCA
>CANJOS010000006.1 GCA_947476015.1 Comamonadaceae bacterium
ACGAGCCGATTCAGTTCGGGTGAAACGGGCAATCTCTACGCGCAGCAATACCAAGTAGGCACACGTTGATCTGGTTCCGGAGAGTGTGCGGGTAGGTAGCGCCGAGCCGAGTGGGCAACCCTCGGCCCAGAGTAATGGCGGTCACATTGACGGCAACGTCAATGCACAGAATCCGGCTTATCGGTGGGCTTCACACTTTTTATCGCGTCGGCACCAAGCTGGCTGCCAATGCAAACACAGAGTTGGGCACGTTCATTTTGACGGGTTGGCTTTTGGGCTTGGCAAACACACCGCGCTTCACCACAGAGGGTGCCGGCTCTACGGTCACACCTTTGGCACGCTGTTCAGACACCAACTGGCGCAAGCTGATGGACTGCAAATGCGCCAACATTTTTTCGTTCAAGCTGGCCCATAACTCACTGCTCATCCATGTGCTGCCTTCGGCGTTGGTGGCGTCTTCGGATTCTGCAGGACTGTCCACAGCGCTCACGATATCGGCCATCGTGATTTTTTCGGCATTTCGGGCCAAAGAGTAACCGCCACCAGGACCGCGTGTGCTTTCAACCAATTGGTGTTGGCGCAATTTGCTGAACAGTTGCTCTAAGTAGGAGAGTGAAATTTGGTGACGTTCGCTGATGGCCGAGAGCGAAACAGGGCCTCGGTCCTCGCGCAAGGCGACATCGATCATGGCCGTGACGGCAAAACGACTTTTGGTGCTCAAACGCATGGTGGCTTCCTTTCGGCGCAAGCGGCGAAACTATCAGGAGAACATTTTCTCAAACTTACAAGCACAATTGAGGATGACCGGATAAATTTCAAGGGCTTCTATGTCAAAAATGTGGCAAAAATGCGCCAAAAAGGCGTCATTTTTTCAAAATCTTTCATAGGGCATGAGGGCACGCCATTGGCCAGCCGCCAAAGGAGCCATCAAAACCCGACCCATCCTGACTCTTTTGAGACCTATCAGCCGAAGGCCAGTATTTTCAATGACACCGGCGGCATACCCCGGTTGGTATCCCTTGAAAGCCATGCGCAAACCCGTTTTGCTTGGGTTCTCGCTGCTGATGCTGGTTTTAAGGCCTGTGGCGCACAAGTCGTGGAGTTGGTCGGGGCTGACCGAACCTTGCACTTCGGCCAGCATTTCATGTTCTAGAGGGTTGCGCTCGTCTTGCAGTTTGCGCAGCATGCTGGGGTCTTCTGACAAAATGACCAAACCCGTCGCAGCATCTTCCAAAGCGGCCGCGCATTGCAGTATTTTTTGAAGGCGCGGCGTGAGGCTGATGCCAGAGCGGTCTTGCTTGGATCGCATCTCGGGCGATAAGGATTTCCAAATATTGGCATGGCTCTTGGCCAAACAACTTTGACCGGCTGACTTGTGCAAGATGACTGTGAGCAGGGGCACTTTCCCCCTCTGAGCGGTGCTGTGGATGTCGATGTTTTCATTGCTGACACGGTGAGCGGGCTCGTCCACCACCGCCTCATTGACTTTGACCCAGCCACCCACAATCACTTGCTCTGCCTCACTGCGCGAGCATTTCAATATATCGGCCACGCGTTTAGACAGTCGAATGCCCTCGGTCTCCTTGTTTGTACTTGGGGCAGTCATGGCATGTCAGTTGTTGCCAGCTGGCATAGACCGAATGCGGTCCACATGGGCCTGCAATGACCGAGCGGCCACTGGCCACAAACGTTCGGGCACATCTTGGTAGGCGTGGGCCACCCAAGTTTCCAAAGTGCCATGTGGCAGTGCCTGCATGGCCGCCATCACTTTGGCTTCGCGTTTCAACCGGTGGGCTTTGAGTTGGGCAATGGCTTGGGAGGCAAAACCCAGAACATAGCCGTGCGCCGGCAAAATGTAGTCAAGTGAATGTGTGTGGCATTCAGCCGCCATCAGGTCCAATGAATCAAGGTAGTCGTTCATATTGCCGTCGGGTGGATTGACGATGGTGGTACTGCCGTTCAAGACATGGTCGCCTGAGAAAAGTAAGCCATCTTCAAGCAAAGCCAAACAAACATGATTGGCCGCATGGCCCGGTGTGTGGATCACTTTCAGGGAATGCTCGCCCACCTGCAAAATCTCGCCATGCGTCAATGCTCTGTCGGGGCTGAACTGGCTTTGTGCATTGGCTGTGCTGGCCGATGGCAAACCCAAAATGGGGGGTGTGCCGCAAGCTTGGTTTTGGCAAAGTGCTTGCAATGGTTTGGCACCAGGTGAGTGGTCAGGGTGTGAGTGGGTGCACACAATCATTCGAATATTGCCGCCAGTGGCGCGCCAAATTCTTTCAATGTGACCCGTGTCATCTGGGCCTGGATCGATCACGATGTAGCCGCTTTGGGGGTCGCCCACCCAGTAGGTGTTGGTGCCAGGGCCGGTCATCACACCGGGGTTGGGTGCCGTGAGTCGCTGAACATTTTTCAGGAGTGACACGGGGTGATCAGTTTGCCAATCGAGGTGGTGAACGATTTGGCCATCGGGGCTCACCAGCGCCAATTCGCCGAAAGGTGCTTCGTGCTCCATGAAACGTTGTTCTTGACCCGCCAACCATGCGCCACGGGGGCAACTGGCCCACAAGGGCTCATCGTTGACGGCACAGGCATCCAAGATGGCTTGGACCTTGTCAAAATTTTTGAGGCGTTGCAGTGTTCGAATGGTGGGAAAGATGAGGAAGAATTGGCCCGCTTCATGTCGCTCTAGGGCCTCAGCAGGTCGAACCCAAACGGGCTCAAACTGCTCTGACTCGTCGGCCACAGGCGTTTGCCCCTCAGGCATTCGGGCGACTAAAAAGGGCACATCAAAGCGTTTGGGCAGGTCTCTGTCGGTGATCCAGTGGGCCAGAACGTAAACCTGATCAGCCGCCAGTTGAAGCCCTCTGGCATGACATTGCGCTGCGAAGGGCTGACTTCTGTCGAGCGCCTCAATGTCTTGGGCATTGGCCAAGCTGTGATCGGGGCGATAGGCCAACAAAATACCAAGTTCTTCAAAGCTTTCTCGGATGGCCGCAATGGCTTGGGTGAGTCGCAAATCACTTTGCGTGGCGCGCCGTTTGGCTTGTGCGTGCGACTGAAGGTCGAGAGCATCAATGCCCCCCCCTGGAAAAACATAGGCTCCAGGTGCAAAACTGGCGGTAAGTGAGCGACGCGTCATGAGCACTTCGACGCCTTCGGCACTGTCGCGCAGCAACAGCACCGTGGCGGCTGGCTTGGGGGCCGCAGTCTCTCGTTGGGGATGCAAAAGTTGGAGGGGTCTGACCATGGGGCTGATTATCGGGCCTGAACCGAGGATAATTCCAGCATGCGAATTCGCTTTACAAAAATGCAAGGGGCGGGCAACGACTTTGTGGTGCTCGACGAAACGCGCACGCGCAACCACCTTACTGCGGCCCAATACCGTTTTCTGGCCGATCGCCATTTTGGGGTCGGCGCCGATCAAATTTTGACGGTTCGCCCCGCGCCTTCCCCCTCGCTTGATTTTGAGTACATCATTCACAACGCCGATGGCGGTGAGGTGGAGCACTGTGGCAACGGTGCGCGTTGTTTTGTGCGTTATGTGAAAGACAAGGGCCTGACTGCCAAAGACACGGTGCGCGTCAAAATTCAAAAGGGTGAAATTGAACTGCGCATGAACGCGGATGGCCGGGTCACGGTCAACATGGGCTCGCCCGTTATCGATTTGCCTCAAGTTCCTTTTTTGCCTACCGGTCTGAATCACACCCTCGTCAATGCTTGCGAAGTTTGGCGCTTACCCTTGTCTGGGCCACCTGCTGATAGCACGGCCGATGTGGTGGTGATTTCAATGGGTAATCCGCATGCTGTTCAATGTGTCGACAACATTGACACTGCTGCTGTTCAGCAAGATGGCCCCCGAATTGTGAACCACCCTGCTTTTCCAAACCGCGTTAACGCAGGATTTATGCAAATCCTAAGCCGTGATGCAGTGCGTTTGCGCGTTTATGAGCGGGGGGCTGGTGAAACTCTGGCCTGTGGCACAGGCGCCTGTGCAGCGGTGGTAGCGGGCATCCGCATGGGTTTGTTGAATGCCAAGGTCGATGTCCAGACACTGGGCGGCTTGCTCACAATTGAATGGCAAGGCGCTGCATCGAATGACCTCTCCGAGGTGGTGTTGATGACCGGCCCTGCAACGTCCGTTTTTGAAGGCGAGATCGAGGTTCCCAATTTGCCTTGAGGCGCCTGCATTGGGTAAGCTCTCCCCATCCCATCAAAAATTTTCATCGAATTACACAGAAAGACAGGCATGACTTCAACTTCCATCAATCCGATGAATCCCATTACCGAGGACGACATCGCCGATTTTTTGGCCAACACGCCTGACTTCTTTGAGCGCCACGCGCAGTTGTTGTCCAGCGTTCATTTGATGAGCCCTGACAACCACCGTTCGGTGAGTTTGCAAGAGCGTCAAGCTCAAATGTTGCGCGACAAAATTCGCGCGCTTGAAATGCGCATCATGGACATGATTCGCCATGGCAACGAGAATATGATCATCACCGAGAAGCTCCAGAAATGGGCCTGTGAGTTGCTTCAAACACCGGCCGCTGAACGTGTTCCGTCTGCGCTGAAAAATATTGAGTTGCGTTTTCAAGTGCCTCAAGTGGCGGCGCGATTATGGGGCGTGGCCGACGTCTTTGCTGATGCGTCCTATGCACAGGCCGTGAGCGATGAAGTGAAGCAGGCGGCGCAAAGCTATGCTTCGACCTTCGTCGGTGCAAGCTCGGGCATCGAGGCTGTGAATTGGTTGCAAGTGCCAGCGCAAGCTGCTTCTGTGGCCTTGCTGCCCCTGCGTTTGACAAAGGGAGCCGCACCCTTCGGTTTGTTGGTCTTGGCTTCTCCCGATGCCCAGCGGTTTCACAGCGGCATGGGCACCGATTTTCTCGATCATTTGGCTGAACTTTGCAGCGCTGCTTTGTCAGCCTTGCTGCCTGCGAAGGCCTGAGCCATGGACGAGCGCGTTGCTCGTTACTTAGACCATGTGCGTTTTGAAAAACGCTTGGCCGAGAGAACTTCGACCCTGTATGCATTGGACCTGCAAAAACTTTCTGAATTGGCAGAAACTGCGCAAGTCGATTTAGCGCAAGTTCAAACACAGCATGTACGCCGTTGGGTAGCGAACATGCACAGCAAAGGAAGAACCGGCCGTGGCATTGCCTTGATATTGTCGGGTTGGCGCGGTTTCTACCATTGGCTGGCGCGAGAAAAACTCATCTCGCACAACCCCGTTGAAGGCGTTCGCGCACCCAAAGTTTCCAAACCTTTGCCCAAGGCCTTGGGGGTCGATGAGGCTGTTCAATTGGCCGAGCATGTGGAATCAGCTGACGATCCCTGGTTAGAGGCCAGAGACGCGGCCATGGTGGAGTTGCTTTATGGGTGTGGTTTGCGTGTGGCTGAGTTGACGGGTCTTGATGTGGTGGCCAGCACCGGAGCGGCGCAAAAAGGGCGAGGTTGGATTGACGTGCAAGGTGGCGAAGTCATGGTTCAAGGCAAGGGCGGTAAGCGTCGAACCGTGCCATTGGGACAAGCAGCGGTGAAAGCTTTGGAAGTTTGGTTGCCCCTCAGAAGCCAAGCGCTGGGCATGATGGATCAATCGGTGGCAGGTCTTTCTGATGCGGCGCTGGCCCTTTTCCCTGGGCGCTATGGCACTCGATTAACGGCGCAATCTGTGTGGCAAAGGCTGAAACGCCGCAGCTTGTTGGCGGGATTGGCAACGCCTGTGCATCCGCACATGTTGCGACATTCTTTTGCCAGCCATGTTTTGCAATCCAGCAGCGATTTGAGAGCGGTTCAGGAATTGTTAGGCCACGCCAATATCAGCACCACGCAGGTTTACACCCGTTTGGATTTTCAACACTTGGCCAAAGCCTACGATGCAGCGCATCCGAGGGCCAAGCGGGGCTCAGGGCGGGGTGGTTCTAAGTAGGCAAGTCTGACTGCCAGAGTTTTTCTCACTGACAGTGGGACAATGGCGTGATGAAAACGATTCGACTCAAAGCCGGCAAAGAGCGCTCACTTCAGCGGCAACATCCTTGGATTTTTGAATCGGCCATTGGCAAAGGCGACGCCGATGCAGGTGAAACAGTTCGTGTGGAGTCTCACGAAGGTGTTTTTTTGGCATGGGCTGCGTTCAGCCCCGCCTCTCGCATCAGGGCCCGTGTTTGGAGCTTTGACGAAGCTCAGCGCATTGATGCCAACTTCATTCAAACCCTGATTGAAAAGTCTGTGGCTGCACGCAGCTTGTTCAATATTCAAAGCAATGGCATGCGCTTGGTGCATGGCGAATCGGATGGCTTGCCTGGCTTGGTGGTGGACCGTTATGACGATACGCTGGTGGCGCAATTCACATCGTGTGGCCCCGAAAAATACAAAGAGGTCATGGCCGATGCTTTATTGAAGGCGACCGGGCTTGCCAAGTTGTACGAGCGATCTGACGCCAATGTGCGATCTTTGGAAGGATTGCCGGAAGTGACCGGGTGGCTGAGAGGCGATGGGCCAACTGAATTGACCTTGCAAGAGCATCACTGGCAATTGAGTCTGAACATTGCAGAGGGCCATAAAACAGGTTTTTATTTGGACCAGCGCGACAGCCGCCATCGCTTTTATCAGCACACTCAGTTTCGCAAATTTCAAAGCGTCCTCAATTGTTATTGCTACACGGGTGGTTTCAGCGTAGCGGCCTTGGCGGCCGGGGCGAAGCACGTCACTTCCATTGACTCATCTGGCCCTGCTCTTGAAAAAGCGAAAGCCAATGTGTTGCTCAATGGCTTTGAGGTGTCGCGTACCACTTTCATGGATGCCGATGTGAATGCCTCGCTCAGGCAATTCATCGAACAAGGCCGCCAGTTTGACGCCATTGTTCTGGACCCACCAAAATTTGCCCCTAGCGCTGCCCACGCCGAGCGCGCGGCCAGAGCCTACAAAGACATCAACCGCTTGGCCTTCAAATTGTTGGCACCCGGCGGGGAGTTGTTCACCTATTCCTGTTCGGGCGGGATCAGCGCTGATCTGTTTCACAAAATTGTGGCTTCAGCCGGCACCGATGCTGGGGTCGACGGCTACATCAGCGAACGCTTGCAAGGCGCACCCGACCACCCCATGACCATTTATTTCCCTGAAGGCGAATACCTCAAGGGTTTGGTGGTTGTGAAGAAGCAATAAACTCTCTTTTTATTTGGAGCATCTTCATGGCTTTGATTCCCACCACCATCCTGACCGGTTTTTTAGGCTCAGGAAAAACCACCTTGCTCAAGCGCGTCCTCACGGAAGCGCATGGCCAAAAAATTGCCATCATCGAAAATGAATTTGGCGAAGAAAACATTGACAGCGATATATTGGTGTCCGACACCCAAGAGCAAATCATTCAAATGAGCAACGGCTGTATCTGTTGCACCATTCGGGAAGATTTGCGCACCACCTTGCAAACCTTGGCAGCTCAAAAACGCAAGGGTGAACTTCACTTTGACCGCGTGGTCATTGAAACCACGGGTTTGGCAGACCCTGGCCCTGTGGCACAAACTTTTTTCATGGACGATGAAGTTGCCGAAAGCTTTTTGTTGGATTCCATCCTCACCTTGGTGGATGCGAAGCACGCTGCTCAGCAGTTGAATGACCGACAAGAGGCGCGCCGTCAAGTGGGTTTTGCAGATCAAATCTTCATTAGCAAGGCCGACCTTGTGTCGCCCGCAGAGCTGGACGCACTGAAGCACCGCTTGGGACACATGAACCCGCGCGCGCCCCAAAAAGTGGTCCATTTTGGCGAAGTGTCATTGGCCGAGGTGTTTGATTTGCGCGGTTTCAACTTGAACGCCAAGCTGGACATCGACCCCGACTTCTTAATGGACGATCACACTGATCATGGCCACGTGCACGATGCGCATCCTGGGCATGACACGGCTCACCCTGAGCAACACGACCATGAGCATGGTGAGCATTGCGCGCATCCTTCCCATCAAGGTGAAGGGCACGGGCATCACCATCACCATGACGATGATGTGAAGAGTTTCGTTTTCAAATCAGATCGACCCTTCGATCCCGCCAAGCTGGAAGACTTTTTGGGTGCCATCGTGAACGTCTATGGCCCTCGCATGCTGAGATACAAGGGTGTTTTGAACATGAAAGGTACTGAGCGAAAAGTTATTTTTCAGGGCGTGCACCAGCTCATGGGCAGTGATTTGGGTCCACTTTGGACTGAAAACGAGGCCAAAATGAGCAAAATGGTGTTTATCGGCATCGACTTGCCAAAAGACATTTTGTTGCAGGGTTTGGATCAATGTTTGGTTTAGTTTTTCAGAAACCGTTTTAAGGCCGTTCAGTCGCTACAATCTGCGCCCTGACGAGGTACCTTAATTGGCACCTCCATGCGCCCAAAAGGTCGAAAAATATGGGTTTTGACGCAAATGAGACGCTGACCACAATTCATTTGCCAATGGCTGGCACCTTCATGGGGTGCGCAAGCCACCACGGCTAGGAGACAGGACGTGAAAAAGCCCCTTAAAACGAGCTCAAAAACCGCAGTGAAGAAATCCGCCGCGTCAAGCAGTGCCAAAAGCAAGGTGTCGGTACCTGCAAAGAAGGCAAGCAAGCCCGCGCCTGCCAAAACGCCGCCGAAGAAGGCGGCCCCAAAGCCTCAAGCTGTTGTTAAAAAAGTCGCGTCTAAATCCACGCCAAAAACTGTCAAACCAAGCGCTAAATCAGCAGCCAAGCCTGTTGCCAAATCCAGTCCCAAACACACCAGCAAACCTGCCAACAAACCTGTGACCAAAACAGCCAGCAAGCCCCCCGTCAAAGCCAAGCCTGCAAGCAAAGCTGTCAATAAACTCGCAACCAAGCTCGCAACCAAGCCAGTTGCAAAATCGGCACCCAAACCTTCTGCCAAAGCGGCCACCAAGCCGGTGGTGAAACCTGCAGTTAAAACCGTTGTCAAAGCACCCGTCAAGCCAACCGCAAAAGCTGCTGTCAAAACGGTCAAACCTGAAAAGCTGGCGTTGCCAGTTGCGTTGCCAGTCATTGCACCGGCGCCGCCGGGCGACGTTCCTGCTCGCGCAGTTCGCCCTTCTGCACGCCTCGCTCAAATTACCGTGCCATCGATGGCGCAATCGGTGGCCTCTACTGCTGCGAAAGCCAGTTATCTCCAAAACACGCCTTCTCAAGCCCTCACCCCGCCCCCTTTCGTTGCCGTTAAAAAAGACTCTAAATTGGCCAATAACTGGAAAACTAAAAAACCTGATCAGCTCAAAGATGCTGAAATCATGGCAATGTCCGACAACGAGTACATGAACGATGCCCAAATGGCGTTCTTCAGACTCAAACTGGTCGAACTCAAGCAAGGCATTTTGGCCAATGCCGGTGAGACCACTGAGCACCTTCGTGAAGACACCGTGGTGGTGCCCGATCCTGCAGACCGTGCCACCATTGAGGAAGAGCACGCCTTGGAGTTGCGCACACGCGACCGGGAGCGCAAATTGCTGAAGAAAATTGAACAATCCATTCAGCGCATCGATGCGGGTGACTATGGCTATTGCGATGAAACAGGCGAGCCCATCGGTGTGGGTCGATTGTTGGCACGTCCCACCGCAAATTTGTCTTTAGAAGCCCAACAACGCCGCGAACTCAAACAAAAAATGTTTGGGGATTGAGGGTTTGTTTTCTCACTCAACAAGGCTCCGAATGGCGCCTTTTTTTTATGAATCTGCTCTGAAGTCGCTTTCCTTTTTAAAAAACTGAAATTTGTCAAAAAATTTTTACAAATTCAAATGTTTCAGAACTTACTTGCAGACAAAGTTCTAAGTGCCTAATTTTCAACGATTTTTTACTCTAAATTTTCATGCAAAGGCTGTTCTAAGCCATTGATTTCATTAGAAAAAACTTGAAAGCCCTCTTGCGAGGGTGAGAATTCCTGATAAAGTGCAAAAAAGTGCAATTAAGTGGGAGAAATTCCCGCTTTGCTTTTCTATTGTTCAGGAATCGAGAATCAAGTGTTTCAAGGTGCATCTTCGTTGAGTTTGGACGCCAAAGGCCGCCTGTCGGTGCCTACGCGTCACCGCGAGGTTTTGAGCGCAACGGCCGGTGGTCAGTTGACCATCACAAAACACCCCCACGGTTGTCTCATGGTCTTTCCGCGCACAGAGTGGGAGCGCTTTCGCGAACGGATTGCGCAGTTGCCGATGGAAGCGCAATGGTGGAAGCGAATCTTCTTGGGCAATGCCATGGATGTCGAAATGGATGGCACCGGACGGGTTTTGGTTTCGCCTGAGTTGCGCTCAGCGGCCGGCATTGCCAAAGACACCATCCTGCTGGGAATGGGCAATCACTTTGAGTTGTGGGACAAAACGGCCTACGACACACAAGAAGCGAAAGCCATGCAGGGCGACATGCCCGATGTCTTCAAGGACTTTTCGTTCTGAGGCCTGCGTGACGATATCTACTTGGCAACACACCACAGTTTTGCTCTCTGAAGCGGTTGATGCATTGTTAGGCAGTGCAGGCGAAGCCACCGATCAAGAGGCGGGTCATGCAACGCAAACTTCCTTGACTTATGTGGATGCAACATTTGGGCGTGGTGGGCATTCTCGATTGATTTTGTCGCGCTTGCCGGCGGCTGCGCATTTGATTGCATTCGACAAAGACATTGAAGCGATTGCGGAGGCGGCCCTCATCAAGGACAGCCGGTTTTCTATACGGCATGAAGGTTTCAAACACTTGGGTGAACTCCCCTCCGGCAGCATCGCAGGTGTGTTGATGGACTTGGGGATCAGCTCCCCCCAAATTGACAACCCCGACAGGGGTTTTTCTTTTCGTTTCGATGGCCCCTTGGACATGCGCATGGACACCACGCGGGGTCTGAGTGTGGCTGAATGGCTGGCGACTGCCAGTGTGGATCAAATCACGGAGGTCGTCCGCGACTACGGCGAAGAACGTTTTGCATTTCCGATTGCAAAGGCGATTGTGGCTCGCAGACAAGAGCGGGGCCCCATTTCATCGACTGCCGATTTGGCCGGGATCGTGGCCAGTACCGTCAAAACCCGCGAGCCAGGCAAGGATCCTGCAACGCGGACATTTCAGGCGCTTCGTATTTTCATCAACGCCGAGCTTGAAGAGCTTGAACAAGCGCTAGCTGCGAGCCTTGAAGTACTAGAGCCCGGTGGCCGCTTGGTGGTTATCAGCTTTCACTCTTTGGAAGATCGCATCGTGAAGCAATTCATTGCGAAGCATTCGAAAGAGGCTTACGACCGACGCGCACCATTTGCAGTGCCGCAGGCCATGAAGTTGAAATCCTTAGAACGTGTTCGCCCAAGCGATGCAGAAGTGGCAAGCAATCCACGCTCACGCAGTGCCATCATGCGTGTGGCTGAGAGAACGGCGGTGCTTGCATGACACGACTGAACTTGTTCCTGATGATTGCCATCGTGATGTCGGCCATGTTTTTGGTACACAGCCACTATGAAGCACGTCGCTCGTTCATGGCTCTAGAAGCTGCCAGCAAAGAAGCGACCCGACTCGAGCTAGAGCATGAGCGTTTGCAAGTAGAACGGCGTTCGCAAGCATCGCCTTTGCGCATTGAACAGATTGCCAAGCAACAACTGCAAATGCGTTTGGTTACGCCAGGTATCACGCAGTACGTGAAGCAACCCACCGATATGCAGAAGCCTGCAGAGGTCAAGCGATGAGCCGCAGTGTTCAGCTTTCCTCTAGCCCGTTGTTGGCCAGCAAAACGCCTGTTTGGCGCAGCAAATTGATTGTGGCCGCCATGGCATTGGCTTTTATGGGCTTGGCAGTGCGTGCCGGATATGTCCAAGTGTTTGAAAACGCTTTTTTTAAACGTCAGGGTGAAGTCCGCTTTGCCAGAACACTCACCTTGCCGGCCAATCGAGGGCGCATTTTAGATCGCAATGGACTGATCTTGGCTTCCAGTGTGCCAGCCCCCAGCGTATGGGCTAACCCTGAAGAGATTGATCGTTCACCTGAAGGTTTGCGTCATTTGAGCAAGTTGTTGGAAATGTCGCCCGCTGAATTGTCTAAGAAATTAGAGAATGAAGACAAGACCTTTGTGTGGCTGCGTCGTCAAATGGACGAGCTCGTGGTGAAAGAAGTTTTGGCCTTGAACATCAAAGGCATCTACACCATCAAAGAATACAAACGCTTGTATCCTGAAGGTGAGTCTGCAGCGCACATTGTGGGCTTCACCAATGTAGAGGACAAAGGCCAAGAAGGCATTGAGTTGATTTTCCAAAATCAACTGGCTGGCAAACCTGGTGCGCGACGCGTGATCAAAGATCGCTTGGGCCGAGTGGTGGAGGATGTGGGTCAAATGACACCACCTGTCGATGGCGAAGATTTGCAATTGAGCATTGACAGCAAAGTTCAGTTCTTTGCTTATCAAAAGTTGCGCGAATCTGTTTTGCAAAACAAAGCCAAGGGCGGTAGTGTGGTGGTGCTGGATGCTCAATCAGGTGAAATTTTGGCATTGGCCAACTACCCCAGTTACTCGCCTGATAAACGTGTGAATTTGAGTGGTGAACAATTGCGCAACCGTGCGCTCACCGACAGCTTTGAGCCAGGCTCCACCATGAAGCCCTTCGCCATTGCGTTGGCCTTAGAAAAAGGCATCGTCAAGCCTGAATCGATCATTCAAACCGCACCAGGCAGCATCAACATCACAGGTTCTACCATCACCGATGCTCATCCGCATGGCGCATTGACCGTGAACGAAGTGATTCAAAAATCCAGCAACGTGGGCACGGTGAAGATTGCCATGCAAACGCAGCCGCGCGAAATGTGGGAGATGTTCACGGCGGTGGGCTTTGGTCAAAAGCCCCAGTTGCCCTTTCCGGGTGTGGTGAGTGGTCGCTTGAGGGCCGCTAAAACATGGCGTCCGATAGAGCAGGCCACCATGAGTTATGGCTATGGCGTGTCGGTGAGCTTGTTCCAAATGGCCAGGGCTTACACCATCTTTGCCAGCGACGGTCAATCTTTGCCAGCCACTTTGATCAAGAATGGCCAAATTCCTGTGGGCGTGCCAGTCATCAGTCCTGAAAATGCACAAGCCATGCGACACATGCTGAACTTGGCTGCAGGCCCTGGGGGCACTGCCCAAAAAGCACAAACTGTGGGCTACTCGGTCGGCGGTAAAACTGGTACAGCACACAAACAAGAGGGCAAAGGCTACGCAGGGAAAAAGTACCGCGGTGTTTTTGTAGGCATGGCGCCAATCGAGAAGCCACGCATTGTGGTGGCGGTCATGATTGATGAGCCGTCCAATGGCTTGTACTACGGTGGTGATGTCGCTGCGCCAGTTTTCAGTCAAACTGTTCAGCAAAGTTTGCGTTTGTTGGGGGTTCAACCCGACATGAGCGTCAAGCCACAAATTGTGGCCAATGGTGTGGAGGAATCGTTCTGATGCAAAGTTTGCACAGCCCCACCCAAGCAGCAGAGTGGTTGCGTCAACATGTGACAGGTGCCCTGTGCACCGACAGTCGCCAAGTGCGCAAGGGCGATGCCTTCATTGCGTGGCCAGGTGCTGCCACCGATGGCCGCGCCTATGTCGCTTCTGCTTTCTCTCAAGGCGCTCAGGTTTGTTTGGTCGAGGCAAAAGACTCAGAGTCATGGGCAAAGGCTTGGACATCGCCTGAGTTGAATGTGGCTGCCAATGTGGCCACCTATGTTGGACTCAAAGCCGATACGGGTTGGATCGCCGATGCATATTACGAGCAGCCCAGCCAGGCTCTTCAAGTATTGGCCGTGACGGGTACGAATGGGAAAACATCCACAACATGGTGGTTGGCGCAAGCCTTGAACAGGGTGGGGCTTGTCAATTCAGACTTTGTTTCGCGTTGCGCAGTCGTGGGTACCTTGGGTGTGGGCGAACCCCCTCATTTAATTTCAACAGGCCTGACCACACCCGATCCTATTGTGTTGCAAGCCCATTTGAGAAAATTTGTGACTGAGGGTGTGACCCATTGCGCCATGGAGGCCAGTTCCATTGGCATTGAGGAGCAACGCTTGGCTGGAACGCGTATCCACTTGGCTGTTTTCACGAATTTCACACAAGATCATTTGGACTACCACGGCTCCATGGCTGCTTATTGGCAAGCCAAGGCCTCGTTGTTTGCTTGGCCAGATTTGAAAGTGGCGGTGGTCAATGTGGACGATGCTCACGGCGCGCAATTGGCTCTGGAATTGCAAACCCATGTCGTGAATCTTTGGACTTGTTCCAGTCAAGGCAGGCCAGCACGACTGCAGGCGCAGAATATTCAACGCAGCCTCGCGGGGATGGCCTTTGAAGTGTGTGAAAAAGGCAAGGTATTGCCTTTGCAAACGAGTCTGATGGGCGACTACAACATTGACAACTTACTGGGTGTCATGGCGAGTCTTCGGGCTCTGGGAATTTCTTTGTCGCAAGCGGTTGATGTGTGCGCCACCCTCAAGGCCGTTCCGGGACGCATGGAAAAAGTGACGCTTGAGACGCCCTCAGAAATTTCAGCATTGCCCTTGACGCTGATTGATTACGCACACACACCCGATGCTGTGTCGCAAACATTGTCTGCTCTCAAACCAGTGGTGCAGTCGCTCGGTTCTCAACTTTGGTGTGTGTTGGGTTGTGGTGGCGACCGCGATGCCAGCAAGCGGCCCTTGATGGCTGCAGCGGCAGAGGCTTTGGCTGACAAACTTGTGCTCACCAGTGACAACCCCCGCAGCGAAATGCCTGGCGCCATTGTGGCAGACATGCGAAAAGGCCTGAAAGCACCCAATGCCGCCTATCAAGAGCTTGACCGCGCAAAAGCCATTGCCCATGCGGTCAGGCATGCTGGCGCCCATGACGTCATTTTGATTGCAGGCAAGGGGCATGAAAATACGCAAGAGATTGCCGGTGTGAAATATCCTTTTGACGATCGGCTTCAAGCGCAAACCGCTTTGCGCGAGCGCGCCATGGCGGCATGGACGTCAGGCGGTCAGTCATGAACATCACGCTGACCCAACTTCAACAATGGCTGCCAATGGCTGCATTGGCCAATGCGTCAGCGCTCAGCCCGATCGCTCTGAATCCTAGCATTCAAGCCATTCGCACGGACAGCCGCAGCATTGTGGCGGGTGATTTGTTTGTCGCCCTCAAAGGTGAAACATGGGATGGCATTGACTTCTTGGCACAAGCCCAAGCACAAGGCGCCGTGGCGGTATTGTTTGAAGCTCAAGATGGCCACTGCACCGATGTACAAAAGTATTTGGCGGATTTGGTCGTCCCTGCTTTGTGCGTGGCCAACGCCCGAGAAGCCTTGGGTAAGTTGGCGGCCCATTGGCGCCGGCAGTTTGAACTCTCGCTCATTGGCGTCACCGGCAGCAACGGCAAAACCACGGTGACGCAAATGATTTCTGCGGTACTTCGTGCCGATGCAGCGCAAGCTTCTTTGTCTACGCAAGGCAATTTGAACAACGACATTGGCGTACCGCTCACTTTGTTCAACCTGCGCGCTTCACATCGCCGCGCCGTTGTGGAATTGGGGATGAACCACCCTGGTGAAATTGAGGTGCTTGCAAGCTTTGCTCAACCTACCATTGGTTTGGTCAACAACGCGCAGCGCGAGCATCAAGAATTCATGACCACGGTAGAAGCAGTGGCGCTTGAAAATGGCGAAGTCATTCGGGCCTTGCCTGCCAATGGCATTGCTGTGTTCCCTGCGCAAGATCACTACACCTCGCTTTGGAAAGGACTTGCTGGCGCACGTCAATGCATCACCTTTGGATGGCAAGAGGGTGACGTTCAAGCCCACCAAATCACCTGGGCGAAGGGTGCTTGGCGTTTTCAATTGCTCACCCCGCAAGGTGCCATGTCCTGCCGTTTGAACATTGCGGGCAGGCACAACGTGCTCAATGCGCTGGCCGCAGCGGCTTGCGCATTGGCGGCAGGTATGAACTTGGCCACCATTGTGCAGGGGCTGGAAAATTTTGAAGCTGTCAAAGGACGTTCTAAATCCTGGCAATGGCAAGTGGAGGGTCATCCCTTCACTTTGGTTGATGACACCTACAACGCTAATCCAGATTCAGTGCGAGCCGCCATTGACGTTTTGGCTGAATTGCCGGCGCCCCGTTTGATGGTGTTGGGCGACATGGGTGAAGTGGGTCAACAAGGGCCCGAATTCCACACCGAAGTGGGCGCCTACGCCAAGTCGCAGGGCATTCAATCACTCTTCGCACTGGGTGTGTTGTCTCAATTCAGCTGTCAAGCATTTGAAGGTGCTCAGCATTTTGAAGAGATGAGTGCGCTACAACACGCTGTGTTGCAGCAGATTGGAAATTTCCAAAGTGTGGTGGTCAAGGGATCACGCTTTATGAAGATGGAACGTGTGGTTGAAGCTTTGCGTGAAAAAAGTCAAAACGTGCCCGTGACAGAAAGAGAGTCAGCACATGCTGCTTAATTTGGCACAGTGGTTGCAAAGCTTGTCGCCAGAATGGGGCTTTTTGCGTGTTTTTCAGTACATCACATTCCGTGCGGTGATGGCCGCACTGACCTCATTGCTCATTGGCTTGTTGGCAGGCCCGGCCGTGATACGGCATTTGGCTTCCTTGAAAATCGGCCAACCAGTTCGTGGTTATGGCATGGAAAGCCATCTTGCAAAAAACGGAACCCCCACCATGGGTGGCGTTTTGATTCTGTTGTCGATTGCATTGAGTACGTTGCTGTGGTTTGACCTGTCCAATCGCTTTGTTTGGATCGTGCTGGTTGTGACTTTGGGTTTTGGTGCCATTGGTTGGGTCGACGACTGGCGCAAAGTGGTCAACAAAGATCCCGAGGGCATGCGGTCACGCGAAAAATATTTCTGGCAGTCGGTGATTGGTTTGCTGGCCGCTTTCTATTTGGTTTTCAGCATTTCAGAAGATTCGAACTTGCGCGTGTTTGAGTTATTCATGAAGTGGGTTATCTCAGGCTTTGATGTGAACTTGCCGCCCAAGGCTGGACTCTTGTTGCCATTCTTTAAAGAAGTCAGCTATCCGCTGGGCGTGTTGGGGTTCATGTTCTTGACCTACTTGGTCATTGTGGGTTCTAGCAACGCGGTGAATTTGACCGATGGGCTTGACGGCTTGGCCATCATGCCCGTGGTGATGGTGGGCTCAGCTTTGGGTGTATTTGCCTACGTCACAGGCAGCTCGGTGTATGCCAAATATTTGTTCTTGCCCTACATTCCAGGCGCGGGCGAGTTGCTCATCTTCTGTGCCGCCATGGCGGGCGCTGGTTTGGCATTTTTATGGTTCAACACCCATCCAGCGCAAGTCTTCATGGGCGATGTTGGGGCTTTGGCTTTGGGTGCTGCGCTGGGCACCATTGCAGTCATCGTGCGCCAAGAAATTGTGTTGGCCATCATGGGTGGAATTTTTGTGGTGGAAGCTTTGTCCGTCATGGTGCAAGTGTCTTACTTTAAATACACGAAGAAAAAATATGGTGAAGGGCGTCGTATTTTGAAGATGGCACCTTTGCACCACCACTTCGAGAAGAGTGGTTGGAAAGAGACGCAAGTGGTGGTTCGTTTTTGGATCATCACCATGTTGCTGTGCTTGGTGGGCTTGTCGACTTTGAAGCTGAGATAAGAATGAACTATCTTCAAGGGCAACACATTTTGATTTTGGGCTTGGGCAGCTCAGGCTTGGCCATGGCCCGCTGGTGTGCCATGTTGGGTGCAGATGTGATTGTGGCGGACACCCGTGAAACACCTGCCAATTTAAAAGTACTTCAAGCTGAATGGCCTCAAGTGGTATTTGTTTCGGGTCCTTTTGGCGCACATTTGATTGAGGGTACTGCAGTGCGCGCTGTTTTTGTCAGCCCAGGTTTGGCGCCCACTGAAACAGCCGCAGTTTTAGACCCTGCAAAATCTCTGGGCTTGTGGGTGGGTGGTGAGCTCACGCTCTTTGTCCAGGCGCTTGAGAAACTTCAGCAAACCCGAGACTACAAACCGGCTGTGTTGGCCATCACGGGCACCAATGGCAAAACTACCGTGACCTCTTTGACGGGTCAATTGGTCGAACGAGCAGGGAAAACGGTGAAAGTCGCTGGCAATATTGGCCCCACTTTGTTGGACACATTGCGTGAGTCGCTCGATGCCGAACTGCCAGAGGTCTGGGTTTTAGAACTCTCTAGTTTCCAATTGGAAAATGCGGGCCCCTTTGAGCCAACCGCTGCCACGGTGCTGAACATTTCACAAGATCACTTGGATTGGCATGGCAGCATGCAAGCCTATGCTGCTGCCAAAGAAAAGATATTTGGTGCCAGCAGTCTGATGCTGTTGAACCGTGAGGACGCACAAGTCATGGCCATGTTGCCTGAGCCGGTGCGTGCCAAACTGCAAAAACCTGTTGTAAGAGAGCACATCACTTTGGGTGCCGACATGCCCAACCGCCCTGGCGACTTTGGTTTGGAAACGGTCAATGGCATGACATGGCTGGTCAGGGCATTGGAGTCGGATGAAACCCGTCGTCTTCGCAAAGGTGAAGTTGAAGAAATCCACATTCAACGGCTGATGCCTGCTGATGCGCTGCGAATTCGGGGCACACACAACGCGGTGAATGCTTTGGCTGCATTGGCCTTGGCCAGCAGTGCCGGTTGTGGTTTGGCGTCGATGCTCTTTGGCCTTCGCGAGTACAAGGGTGAGCCTCATCGGCTTGAGCCTGTAGCCATCGTGCACGAGGTTGAATATTTCGATGACAGCAAGGGTACCAATGTGGGCGCTACCGTGGCCGCTTTAAAAGGGCTTGGGGCAGACCGACGTGTCGTTCTTATTTTGGGCGGTGAAGGCAAGGGGCAAGATTTCTCAACGCTTGCTGAGCCGGTATCTCGTTTTGCGCGGGCGGTGGTATTGATCGGGCGTGATGCGCCTTTGATTCGCGAGGCGTTGAAACTGTGTGAGGTTCCCTTGACAGACGCCGCCTCGTTGCCAGATGCGGTATGGACAGCCAAAGAGAGCGCCCAAAGCGGTGATGCCGTTTTGCTCTCGCCAGCATGTGCAAGCTTTGACATGTTTCAAGACTATGCACATCGCGCGCAGGTTTTTTGTCAGGCAGTTGCGGAGATCGCTGACGCAGCAGGTCAAGTCATGGAGACTTCACTGTGATCACCTTATGGACTCGCATCTCAAACTGGGCGTCTGACCTGCTCAGTCGTGCGCAGGGGGGTGGATCAATGCAAGCTGCCTCTGAAATGGGTTTGCCAGTTAATTTAGGTAGCTACGACTATGCCAAAGGCACCAAGGGGCAGGGCAAGATTCAAAACATCGACCCAACCTTGGTTTGGGTGGTGGTGACCTTGTTGATGTGGGGAATGATCATGGTGTATTCCGCCAGCATTGCCATGCCAGACAACCCTAAGTTTGCGCGATACGCCCAAACACATTTCTTGTTTCGCCATGTCATTGCCATCGTGATTGGATTTGGTGTGGCTTTGTTGGCATTCCAAGTGCCCTTGGAAATTTGGGAAAAAAATGCGAGGCCCTTGTTTATCTTTTCCTTGGTGTTACTGGCAGCAGTGCTCATTCCCTATGTTGGCAAAGATGTGAATGGCGCGCGCCGTTGGATATCTCTGGGTGTGATGAATTTTCAGCCCTCTGAGTTTGCCAAACTTGCCGTGATCATTTATGCCTCCGATTACATGGTTCGCAAGATGGAAGTGAAAGAGCGTTTCTTCCGTGCGGTGCTACCTATGGGCGCAGCGGTGGGCTTAGCAGGTATCTTTTTGTTGGCTGAACCCGATATGGGGGCCTTCTTGGTCATCGCCATCATTGCCATGGGTATTTTATTTTTAGGTGGCGTGAATGCGCGCATGTTCTTTTTGATCTTGGCCATCTTGGTTTTTGCATTTGCCATGATCATTGCGGCGTCACCTTGGCGGCGTGACCGAATTTTTGCTTACTTGGACCCTTGGGATCCCACGCACGCTTTGGGCAAAGGTTATCAGCTGTCTCACTCGCTCATTGCCATTGGTCGAGGGGAAATTTTTGGTGTGGGATTGGGCGGCAGTGTGGAGAAATTGCATTGGTTGCCTGAAGCACATACCGATTTCTTGTTGGCTGTGATCGGTGAAGAGTTTGGCTTGGTGGGTGTGTTGGCCGTCATTGGCATGTTCTTGTGGCTCAGTCGCCGAATCATGGTGATTGGTCGCCAAGCCTTGGCATTGGACCGAACCTTTGCCGGCTTGGTGGCGCAAGGTGTTGGAATTTGGATTGGCTTCCAATCCTTCATCAACATGGGCGTGAACCTCGGTGCATTGCCCACCAAAGGCTTGACTTTGCCACTCATGAGTTATGGCGGCTCGGCCATTTTGATGAACATGGTGGCCATTGCCATCGTGCTGCGAATAGATTCTGAAAACAAGCAAATGATGCGGGGAGGCCGCTCATGAGTCGTTGCGCTTTGATCATGGCGGGCGGTACGGGGGGCCACATTTTCCCAGGCCTTGCAGTGGCAGAGTCCTTGCGTGATGCTGGGTGGCGCGTGCACTGGTTGGGTGTTCCTGGCAATATGGAAAGCCAGTGGGTACCCCAACGCGGCTTTGCATTTGAGCCTGTTGAGTTTGCTGGCGTGCGTGGCAAGGGTTTGCTCAGCTTCGGCCTGCTCCCCCTTAAATTACTCAAAGCATTCTGGCAAAGCCTGCAAGTGGTCAGGCGTGTGAAGCCCAATGTGGTGGTGGGGTTGGGGGGCTACATCACCTTTCCAGGCGGCATGATGTCGGTGCTCATGGGCAAGCCTTTGGTTCTACACGAGCAAAATTCAGTAGCCGGCTTGGCCAACAAAGTCTTGGCAGGAGTGGCCGATCGCATTTACAGCGCATTTCCCGATGTCCTTCAAAAAGGCATTTGGGTGGGCAATCCTTTGCGCCAAGAATTCTTGAACAAGCCATCGCCCACCGATCGTTTTGCAGGTCGAACAGGGCCTCTCAAATTATGGGTTGTGGGTGGAAGCTTGGGAGCCCAAGCACTCAACGACATCGTTCCCAAAGCTTTGGCACTGTTACAAGAAGACCAGCGACCCGTGGTGGTTCATCAAAGTGGCGCCAAACAAATTGACACATTGCGTGCCAACTACGCTCAGGCAGGCGTGCAAGCTGAGTTAACCCCCTTCATTGATGACACTGCGCAAGCCTTTGCTGACGCAGACTTGATCATTTGCAGATCGGGTGCCAGCACTGTCACAGAAATTGCTGCCATTGGCGCCGCCGCAGTTTATGTACCTTTCCCCTTTGCCGTGGACGACCACCAAACCACCAACGCCAATTTTTTAGTGAAGCAAGGTGCCGGCTGGCTGATGCCACAAGCTCAGTTAACGCCAGAAATTTTGGCTGAACGTTTGGGCAGTATCACCCGCGAAGAATTGTTGACCTGTGCTGAAAAAGCCTGGACTTTGAAAAAGACCCAAGCGACCCGCGAAGTGGTGGCTGCATGCGAGGCCTTGGCAGCATGAAACACGCCATCCGTCATATTCACTTCATCGGCGTTGGCGGCGCTGGCATGAGTGGCATTGCCGAAGTTTTGTTCAATTTGGGTTACATCATTTCAGGCTCTGACTTGTCTGACAGCAGCACCTTGCGCAGGCTGGCAGGGTTGGGGATTCAGACGAATGTGGGTCACAGTGCCGAAAACGTTCAGGGCGCGGATGCAGTCGTTACTTCCACTGCTGTGAAAGCTGATAACCCTGAGGTGATCGCGGCACGTGCTCGTCATATTCCGGTCGTGCCCCGCGCTTTCATGTTGGCTGAATTGATGCGCATGAAGCAAGGTGTGGCCATTGCGGGCACCCATGGCAAAACCACCACCACCAGCTTGGTGGCCAGTGTCTTGGCTGAAGGCGGACTGGACCCTACTTTTGTGATTGGGGGCCGTTTGAACAGTGCCGGCAGCAACGCCAAATTGGGCACCGGTGATTACATTGTGGTGGAGGCCGATGAGTCGGATGCCTCTTTCCTCAACTTGCTTCCTGTCATGGCGGTGGTCACCAACATCGATACCGACCACATGGAAACATATGGCCATGACTTCGCAAAGCTGAAGGCAGCCTTTGTTGAATTTCTGCACCGGATGCCTTTTTATGGCACGGCCATTGTGTGCTCGGATGATGCGGGCGTCCTAAGCATTTTGGGCGATTTGGCAAGACCGATCACCACCTATGGTTTGAAGGAAGGTGCGCAAATTCGGGCCATCGATGTACATGCTGAGAACGGTCAAATGCGATTCACCGTGCAGCGTCGAAATGGCGTGACCCTGCCAGACTTGCCGGTGGTGCTGAATTTACCTGGCGAGCACAATGTGTTGAACGCGTTGGCGGCCATCTCGGTGGCGGTAGAACTGAGTGTTGATGATGCCGCTGTTCAGCGTGCATTGGCGAACTTTAAAGGCGTGGGTAGGCGCTTCCAGCGTTACGGCGAAGTGAAGCTGTTGAACCAAAAGGGCCACTTCACCTTGATTGATGATTACGGTCACCACCCCGTTGAGATGGCGGCCACATTGGCGGCTGCGCGAGGGGCTTTCCCGGGTCGACGTTTGGTGCTTTCATTCCAACCCCATCGCTACACTCGGACGCGCGATTGTTTTGAAGATTTTGTCACCGTCATCAGCCAGGGTGCCGATGCCCTTTTGCTGTCTGAAGTTTATGCGGCGGGTGAAGCACCGATTGTGGCGGCCGACAGTCGATCTTTAGCACGTGCTTTGCGTGTCGTTGGAAAGATTGAACCTGTCTTTGTCGATAAAATTGAGGCCATGGCGCAGGCTATTTTTGACAATGCGAAAGACGGCGATGTCGTCATTTGCATGGGTGCTGGCTCGATTGGCAGTGTGCCAAGTCAAGTTCAAAAAATGGGAGGTAGCGCATGACCGGAGCGCCTTTCAATTTTGGCAAAGTCGCAGTGCTCATGGGGGGTCGATCGGCTGAGCGTGAAGTTTCTTTCATGTCTGGCAAAGGTGTACTGGCTGCGCTCAAATCCAAAGGCATTGATGCCCATGCTTTCGATCCTGCTGAGCGCAACTTGCTCGACTTGAAAAAAGAGGGTTTCCAGCGCTGCTTTATTGCGTTGCATGGTCGTTTTGGGGAAGATGGCACTGTTCAGGGTGCACTCGAATTGATGGGCATTCCTTACACGGGTTCGGGTGTCATGGCCTCCAGTATTGCCATTGACAAAACCATGACCAAACGTGTGTGGCTGTCAGAAAACATTCCAACGCCGCGCTATGTCCTGCTCAAGAAAGACGATCTGAGCGCAGCCGCACAAGCCATTGTGTTGCAAACTTTGGGCTTGCCACTCATCGTCAAGCCAGCACGCGAAGGCTCCTCGATTGGCGTGTTTAAAGTGACGCAAGTGAGCGAGTTGTTACATGCTTTGAAAGAGGCTGGCCAATGCGATGCCGATATTTTGTGCGAGCAATTCATTGCGGGCGATGAAGTGACATGCCCTGTATTGGGTGAAGGTGAAACAGCTGAAGTTCTGCCGATCATTCGCATTGTTGCGCCCGCTGGTAATTACGACTATCAAAACAAGTATTTCACCGACGACACCCAATACCTCATCCCTTCGGGTTTGCCAGAGGCAGAAGAAAAATTGATTCAGGCCCATGTCTTGAAGGCCTATCAAGTGTTGGGTTGCAAAGGTTGGGGCCGTGTAGATGTGATGATTGATGCCCAATCGCGCAAACCCTATTTACTGGAAATTAACACATCACCTGGCATGACTGGCCATTCTTTGGTCCCTATGTCGGCCAAAGCGGCTGGCATGAATTACGAAAACCTTTGCCTGCATTTGTTGGCCCATGCCAGTCTAGAGCTTCCTGCAGAGTACAAGGAGGCTGCATGAAAAAACCCATCGTGCTGCCTATGGATGTGCGCCTGATGCAATGGACATCGGTGCTGATGTTTGGACTGGCCTTTGTCATGTGTGTTGCCAGTGGCATGGGTTGGCTGCTCCGTCATCCTGTTTTTTCCATTCAAGGTATCACTGTGCGCGGCGATGTGACTCACAGCAATGTCGTGACGCTGCGTGCCAATGTGGTTCCTCAGTTGAGTGGTAATTTCTTTACCCTGAACTTGTTTCAGGCGCGCCAAGCCTTTGAGCAAATACCTTGGATTCGAACAGCCCTGGTCCGGCGCGAGTTTCCCAATCGGCTCGCCGTCACCTTGGAAGAGTTTCAACCCGTGGCTCAGTGGGGCGTAGAAGGCGATGGCAAATTTCTCAGCGCAGAAGGCGCTGTGTTTGAAGTGAATGCAGACGATGTGGACATCGACACACTGCCCACGCTGAAAGGCCCTGAGTCTCAGGCTAAGCTGGTTTTGGAAATGTACAAACACATTAAGCCGATGTTCGCCAAGATGGACATGAACATTGAGAAGCTAGAACTGAGTCAACGCGGCAGTTGGTCGGCGCAATTAGAAACAGGTGCCATCGTGGAGTTGGGCCATGGCTCACTCCCAGAAATGGGTGAAAGGCTCCAGTTGTTTTTCAAAACTTTGACACAAGTGGCATCACGCTATGGACGCACGGCAGCATCCCTGTTGTCAGCTGATTTGAGATATGAAAGCGGCTATGCCTTGCGCTTAAGAGGGGTGAGTACTTTAGAGAGTTTGAAAAAACCTTGAACAGACGATTGAAGATTTAGAAAAGAACGGTTGAATATATGGCTAAAGAATACAAAGATTTGGTATTTGGACTTGACATTGGAACTTCCAAGGTCATGGTGATGGTGGCCGAAGTCATGCCGGGTGGCGAACTGAAGTTGGCAGGCATGGGTGTGGCCCCAGGTAATGGCTTGAAACGAGGTGTGGTTGTGAACATAGAAGCCACCGTTCAAAGCATCCAGCAGGCTTTGAAAGAGGCGGAGTTGATGGCGGATTGCAAAATCACGCGCGTGAACACTGGCATCACGGGCAGTCATATTCGCGGGCTGAATTCAAGCGGCATGGTGGCGGTCAAAGACAAAGAAGTGACCCCAGCCGATGTGGCACGTGTTGTAGAAACCGCCAGAGCCATCAATATTTCTTCTGATCAACGCTTGTTGTTGGTGGTGCCACAAGAGTTCATGATTGACGGACAAGACGTGAAAGAACCCATTGGCATGAGCGGCATGCGTTTAGAAGCCAAGGTGCACATTGTCACTGGCTCGCAAAGTGCGGCCGAGAACATCATCAAATGTGTGCGTCGATGCGGCTTGGAAGTTGACCAGCTCTTGCTCAACCCCTTGTCGTCCAGCTTGGCGGTGTTGACGGAAGATGAGCGTGAGTTGGGCGTGGCCTGCGTTGACATTGGCGCGGGCACGACCGATGTGGTTATTTTTACCAATGGTGCCATTCGTCACACAGCATCTATTCCCATTGCAGGTGATTTAATCACCAGCGACATTGCCATGGCCTTGCGCACGCCCACCAAAGACGCCGAAGACATTAAGGTCGAAAGCGGATGTGCCAAGCAATTGCTGGCCGATCCTGAAGCACAAGTTGAAGTCCCAGGACTGGGCGACCGCTCCCCTCGTTTGTTATCGAAGCAAGCGTTGGCGGGTGTCATTGAGCCACGTGTGGAAGAAATTTTCTCACTGGTTCAACAGGTTATTCGTGAGTCAGGCTATGAAGAAGTCTTGTCCTCAGGCATTGTGCTCACAGGTGGCAGTGCGGTCATGCCTGGCATGGTCGAGCTGGGCGAGGATATTTTCCTCAAGCCTGTTCGCCGAGGCGTTCCCATTTACAGCGGAGCCTTGTCCGACATGGTCATTCGCCCCCAAGTGGCCACCGTGATGGGCTTGATGGAAGAAGCCCGTTTGGCCCGTTTAAGAGGTTTCAAAGTTTCCCAGAAGAAGGGCTCCATGAACAACGCTTTCACTCGCGTGAAAGATTTCATTGTGGGGAATTTCTGATGGACTGGCGAAAACCTTACTTGGCAAGGGGGAGTCCTCATCAGCGATGTTGAATTCCTCTGAACAAAAAAACAAATTTTTCAAAATCAATATTTAGGCAACTGCAACAGTTTTAGGAGAGCACCATGAGCATTGAAATGATCCAAGTCGAAGAGTTTAATCAAGGAACGCAAATTAAAGTGATCGGCGTGGGCGGTGGCGGCGGCAACGCCGTCGAGCACATGATTGAGCGCAACGTTCAAGGCGTTGAATTCATTTGCGCCAATACCGATGCGCAAGCATTGGCTCGCAGTGCAGCGCACCGCTTTATTCAACTGGGTCACACTGGCTTGGGCGCTGGCAGCAAACCAGAAAAAGGCCGTGATGCGGCTGAAGAAGCCATTGAAGACATTCGGGCAGCCATTGACGGCGCACACATGCTGTTCATCACGGCAGGGATGGGCGGCGGTACAGGTACTGGCGCTGCTCCCGTGATTGCACGCGTTGCGAAGGAAATGGGCATCCTCACCGTGGGTGTCGTGACGAAGCCTTTCGACTTTGAAGGCGGTCGCCGCATGGCCAGCGCTGAATCAGGTTTGGCTGAATTGGAAGCCAATGTGGACTCATTGATCGTGGTTCTCAATGAGAAACTGATGGAATTGCCAGGTGGCGAGGACATGACACAAGACGAAGCTTTTGCACATGCCAACGATGTGCTCAAAAATGCAGTGGGCGGTATTGCTGAAATCATCAATGTCCCTGGTCACGTGAACGTTGACTTTGAAGACGTTCGCACGGTGATGGGTGAGCCTGGCAAAGCCATGATGGGGACAGCTTCTGCCAGCGGTCCTGATCGTGCACGCATTGCATCTGAGCAAGCGGTGGCTTGCCCCTTGTTAGAGGGCATCGACTTGTCGGGTGCCAAAGGCGTATTGGTGTTGATCAGCGCTGCCAAAGGATCTCTCAAATTGAGTGAATCCAAACAAGCCATGAACACCATTCGTGCTTATGCTTCTGAGAGCGCACACGTCATTTACGGCACAGCCTACGACGAAAGTTTGGGCGAAGAAATCCGCGTGACCGTGGTGGCCACAGGCTTGTCAAGCCAAAGTGTTCGCCGCACAGCGCCGCCATTCCAAGTGTTGCGCACGGGAACTGACAACGTGCCATTCACTGTAGACGCACATGACGCAGTGTCTCCCAAGTTGGGGGGGCAAGGCCCTGCCTTGGGCGGTGACTACGGTCGTTTGAACACGCCGAGCGTGTGGCGCACCAACCGCACTCAAGCTGCCGCCAAAGTGGATGGCATGGCTTCTGCCGGCATGGACGACATTGAGATCCCAGCGTTCTTGCGCAAGCAGGCTGACTGATTTTTTCAAACAGTGGGTCTTAAAACCCTCTTCAAGCAAGCCTGGGCCTGAGAAATTAAAATCAGACCATGCTTGCTCAAAGAACCATCAAAACCCTCACACAGGCTGTGGGTGTGGGTTTGCACAGTGGCCAGCGTGTTGAACTCACGCTGAGGCCCGCTGCGCCCAATTCGGGCATTGTGTTTCGGCGCGTCGATTTGGCCGAACCTGTCGACATTCACATTTCTGCGCAAAGTGTCACGGACACCCGATTGGCATCTACCATTTCCAGTGGCCAAGCCAAAGTTCACACCGTTGAACATTTGATGTCGGCCTGTGCAGGCTTGGGCATTGACAACTTGGTCATCGATATCACGGCAGAAGAAGTGCCTATTCTGGATGGCTCGGCCTCCTCATTTGTGTTTCTGCTTCAAAGCGCCGGCATTGAATTGCAGAAAGTGCCCAAGCAGTTCATCCGTGTTTTAAAAACAGTGGAAGTGAAAGACGGTCAAGGCGAGAACATCAAGTGGGCCAAGTTAGAGCCTTACAACGGCTACCGACTCAGTTTTGAAATTGATTTTCACCACCCTGCAGTCGACTCCACAGGGCAGCAGGTGGTGTTTGACATGGGGCGCGACGTGTATGCCCGAGACATCGCAAGGGCGCGCACCTTTGGCTTTACCAAGGACGTTGAAATGCTGCGCTCCAATGGTTTGGCTTTGGGCGGTGGTTTAGACAATGCCATCGTGATGGACGACTACAAAGTGCTGAACAGCGATGGCCTGCGCTATGACGACGAATTTGTGAAACACAAAATCTTAGACGCCATGGGTGATTTGTACTTGGTGGGCAAACCCTTGATTGCCAGTTACACCGCGTTTCGCTCGGGACACGCCATGAACAACCAACTCCTCAGGGCATTGCTGGACCAGCCTGAGGCCTATGAAATCGTCAGTTTCGATGATGTTAAAAAAGCCCCTGAGGGTTTTGCGTTGCCGGTTCGGGCTTGGTGAATTTTTCAAAATGACCACAACAACTCAGCCGTCTTTGAAAGACTTGCTGTCACATCAACCCTTTCTTCGTTTCTGGTTGGCTCGCTTGGCTGGCATTTGCGCCAATCAAATGTTGATGGTGGCCTTGGCATGGCACATGTATGAATTAACCGGCAGTGCCTGGGATTTGGGTTTGGTGGGCTTGTTTCAATTTGTGCCCGCCTTGATTCTGACTTTGCCTGCAGGCCATGTCGTCGACAGGTTTCATAAACTGCACATTTATGCAGCCTGCATGCTCATTCAGGCAGCGGTTGCAGCGCTCTTGGTTTGGGGCACTCACTCTGATGCCGTCAACCGTGAATGGGTCTTGTTTGTCTCTGCTGTGTTGGGCATGGTGCGGTCTTTTCAAATGCCCACCCAGCAAGCGCTCACCCCACATTTGGTGCCGCCCAATTTGATGCAACGCGCTGTGGCCCTCAGCTCCTCGGGCGTTCAAGTGGCCGTCATTGGTGGTCCTGCACTGGGGGGTCTTTTGTATGCCGTGCATGTCAATGCGGTGTATGTGATTTGCGCGGTCTTGCTCATGATGGCTTTTTTCTTGACCCTCACTGTTCGATATAAGCACAAGCCCTCCAACGCTGCTGACGATTGGCACAGTGTTCTGGCGGGCGCTTATTTCGTGTGGCATCACAAGGTGCTGTTGGGTGCTGTGGCATTGGATTTATTTGCCGTTTTATTGGGCGGCGTGACGGCCTTGCTGCCCATTTACGCCAAGGATATTTTGCACACAGGCCCAGAAGGGCTGGGTATTCTGCGATCGGCACCTGCCGTGGGGGCCTTGGTGATGGCGGGTCTGCTGACGCAATGGCCGATTGAAAGACGCGTCGGCAAATGGCTTCTTATTTCGGTAGCCGTTTTCGGATTGGCCAATTTTGTGTTTGGACTGTCAACTCACATGGGCTTGTCGATTGCCGCGCTCATGGTCGCTGGTGCAGCAGACAACGTCAGTGTGGTCACTCGCTTGACCTTGCTTCAGCTTGAGACACCCGAGGACATGCGGGGTCGGGTGGCTGCCGTGAATTCAATTTTCATTGGTGCATCCAACCAATTGGGTGAGTTTGAATCGGGCGCAACGGCGGCGCTCTGGGGGCCAGTGGCATCGGTACTTTTTGGCGGTTTGGCCACAGTCGGTGTGGCGCTTGCGGCTGTGAAGGTTTTCCCAGACTTGGCGAACAGAGACCGCATGCTGATACCGAAATAAAGCGCCTTGAATGCAGAGGCCAATTGTCTGCGCAGGACCTAATGGCTTCGACCATCCCTGTACATGCCGTGTGTTTTCCGGTTGAGCAGGTCCAAGGCCGCCAGTTTGTTCATAGAAGGGCTTGCGTGTGCATGCGTGATGGCCAAACCCAGCGCGTCCGCGGCATCAGGCCCTGGCACAGAAGGCAGTTTGAGCATGCGTTTGACCATCTCCTGAACTTGTGACTTGGCAGCTCTGCCTTGGCCGGTGATGGCTTTTTTCATTTGCAAAGCGGTGTATTCCGCCACAGGCAAATTGCAAGAAACCAAAGCGGTGAGGCAGCAGCCTCGAGCTTGTCCTAAGAGCAATGTGGCTTGGGGGTTCACATTGACAAAAACAATCTCTACCGATGCCGATGAGGGTTGATAACGTTGGTTGATTTCGAGAATGCCGTCAAAAATGACTTTCAATCGATGGGGTAAGTGACCCTGGTGAACCTTGTCAGTTTGAATGACGCCACTGGCCACGTAGGTGAGTTGGGAGCCCTGCACATCAATCACACCAAAACCGGTGGTTTGCAAGCCAGGATCGATACCAAGAATTCTCATGGGCTTATTTTGCGTGCTTGTTCATGGCAATGCAACATCGTTCATGCGCAACATGATGGTCTGAGCACGATCGCTTAAGTAAACAGATTGGGGCAGCTTTTCAAAATACCGCGGCCGCGGCAACATGACGGCCAAACGCGCCGATTCCCATGCGGTGAGTTTCCCTGCTGATTTCTGAAAGTAGTGTTGCGCTGCTGCTTCTGCTCCAAAAACACCTTGACCCCATTCAACATGGTTCAAGTAAAGCGTGAGAATTTCTTGTTTGCTTAAAAAAGACTCCAAAGCCAGTGTGATCACCCACTCTTGTGCTTTGCGAAGCATGGTTCTCTCGCCGGTGAGCAATAAATTTTTCGCCAACTGTTGTGTGATGGTGGAGCCGCCCACAATTTTGGGTGCGACTGTTTTAGCGTCTTTCTTGGCTGCAGCCATGGCGTCTAGTTTGGCTTGGGCTTTGGAATTTTTACGCCATGCTTTTTCAATCGATTCCCACCAAACACCATTGTGCTGTGTAAAGGCGCTGTCCTCGGATGCCAGCACCGCACGTTTGAGTTGCGTTGAAATTTGGTCGGCAGAGTTCCATTTCTGTCGCCATTGCAAACTGCCTGGTGCAGCGATCATTTGCCAAGCTTGAGATCGCTCAAAGGCCGTTGAACTGGGGTTCACCCAAGCCATGAAGGCAACACGGCCTGCCATGAAAACTTGCAGCAATATCAGACTGACAAGCACAAGACCTGCCCATTGTTTAAGTGCAATAAAAAGATGACGCATGGTCAATTGCAAGAGGGGTGACGCATTGCTGACTATTTTTGTGGGCCAGAAGGGGCGGCTAACATGTGTGTGGCCAGTGTTTCGTCTTTGGAAAATTGAAAACGCGTGACCACCACCAACTGGTCGGCTTGTCGTTTCATTTCAAGTGTGAAAGGATCAAAAGGTGCAGCGCCTCTGACAATGGCTTGTGCGCGTTGGTCCAAAATGGTTTTGCCTGAGCCATTGGCCACTTCGGTGCTTAAGACCTTGCCTTGGTCATTCAACACAATGACCATGGTGAGACTGCCATAGAGTTTTTCACCAGCAGCTTGAGGGAAATTTTCAGTCCCTGTGGTCTCAATGGTGCGGCGCATTTTGTCGTAATAACGCGCATAAGCCACTTCTTGAGTCGCAGGGCCAATGTAGCGTTTTTTAGGCCCACCCTGCAGGGCTTGCGATTGTTTTTCAATCAGTGCCAGTTGACGCGAGAGTTGGTTTTGACGGTCAGCCAGAGTCTCCGTTTGCTTGGCATCGTTGGTGGCATTGGCTTGTTGGCTGTTGAGCGCTTGAAGTTCTTGTTTTAACTGCTGTATCAAATGCATCTGCTCTTGCTTCAGAGTGGCCATGTTTTTTTCGATCTGCTGAAGTGCCAGACCATTTTGTTCTTGTGAGTTGGCAGCAAGCGGGCTGCTCTGAAAGGTATTGCCAGCCATTTGACCGCCGCCCGCAAGGCTCACTTGTGCCAAAGCCTGAGGATTCTCGGGAGCTTGCATGCTGCGTGCGTTCACCAAGACCACTTCCAAGCTGCTCGATTCAAAGAGGCGATCATAAGTCGCTGGCGAAGCCCATTTGAGCGAGAGCAATGAGGCATGCAAAAGCACCGAAACACCCAGCGCCCAGAGCAAGGCACGGTGAGAATGTTGAGAAGAAGAAAAAGCGACAGCAGGGACCATCATGAGGGCGTGGGAGCGTCTTCAGTAGGCGCTTCGTTAACGTTCAAGGCGATGGCAATGGGGCCTGTTGCTGAATCTTCTAAATCGTCCATGGTGTCGTCTAAGTTTTCATCGGCGTCCGCGGATGCAGCTTGCGAGTTGTTGATCTTTTCAATCACGGTGCCACTCAGATCCAAGGCCATGGTATCCATCGCCCCCAGCTTGACTTTGACTTTGTCTCCGCGCATCAGACCCGCAGCGCCCATGACGGTGAGCATCAGGGGCAACTGATCGGCCCGCACCAGCCAACTGCCTGCCCCCATCTCTTTGACCAAGCTGGCCACCACCTCGGTGACGTTCTCCTGCTGCACATATTTCAGGGTCCAAAATCGTTCCATACCAGATTGGTAGCTGTTGTAGGCTGTATAGGCTGCATCAAAGGCGCTGATGATGGCAAATAACTGTGCGTCTTTGGGCTTGAAGGGCGCCGCCAAGGCCGCCGTTGCGCCGTGTTTGGCGCATGCAATGATTTGCCATTGGTTGACCAGGTCTGTGTAACGGCGCAATGGCGATGTGCTCCAAGCATAGGCAGGAACGCCAATGCCTGCGTGTGGCAGTGCTTTGGTGCCCATGCGAACTTTCACCCCAGGTGCCATACTGGCTTGGCTTCTGTAGATGGCGGGGACCCCTAAACTTGCCAACCACTGGCCCCAGGTGCTGTTGGCCAGAATCATGGCTTCGGCCACAATCAAGTCCAATGGGGCGCCGCGTTGCCGAACACTGATTTGAACGGGCTCGTTGCCAGTCGGCGCGCCTTCATGACTGTCGCGCACCAAACGAAAGTTGTAGTCGGGGCGGTTGAAGGTTTCTGGCTTGCCTCGAACCACCTCGCGACCTGCTTTCAAGTGCTGAGCCAAACGCCAAAAAAATGCCAAGCTGCTGTGAGAAATAGGCAGTTCTGGCTCGCCTTCTCGTGTGACTGGAGAAGAGTTTTCTAGCCACTCTGCTGTGACCCAGTTGTCGAGTTGGTCATGTCGGAGATTAGCGGCAATGGGAACACGCTCTAGTTTGGTTTCGCTGTGTTGAATGCTGAGCGTGGCTTCGTCAAAGCTCACATAAAGCGAGACGGCAGGGCAAGCCTGTCCTTCTGCCAAGGTGTAACGCTGTACCACTTCGTCTGGCAACATGGTGATTTTGTAACCCGGCATGTAAACCGTAGAAAGACGCGAGCGGCCGACATGGTCTATGGCGCTGCTGGGTTCAATCGCCAAGCCTGGCGCGGCAATGTGAATGCCCACTACTACCGTGCCTGTTCCCAAGCCTTGCAATGACAAGGCATCGTCAATTTCTGTTGTTTGAGAATCGTCGATGGAATAGGCTTGAACACTTGCCAAAGGCAGTTCTTGCGCAATGGCAGGTGCTTCCAATTTGGGAAAGCCAGTGCCTTTGGGAAAGTTGTCAAATAGAAAACGTTGCCAGTGAAAGTCATAAGCGCTGGCAATAGCGCCTGCATTTTGCAAAAGCGTCAGGGGTGCGGTTTGACTGCTTCGACTGGCCTCGACCACGGCCTTGTATTCGGGTGCATTCTTGTCTGGCCTGAATAAAATTTTATAAAGTTGCTGTTTGATCGGCACGGGGCATTGCCCCGCGATGAGATCTTGCGACCAACTTTCAATTTGCGCTTGAATTTGTTTTTTCTTCTCAATACCCGCCAGCGCCAGTTGCACGGTTTCTGCGCTTGCTTTTTTGAAACGCCCCTTGCCTGCACGTCGAAAATAATGGGGAGCTTCATACAGCCGAATGAGTGCACCCACCTGTTGTACGGTGTTGGCATCGGCGTTGAAATATTCGCGTGCCACATCGGCAAAACCAAATTCAGTATCGGGCGCAAATTCCCACGCCAAATCAAGCTCAATACTTTGGCTGATGGTGGTGGCTTCAGCCAGAAGTTGGGCAGGCGCAGGCTTGTCAAATTTCAAAAGCACATTGGCACCTTTGACTTTGACCCTTTTGCCGCTGTCCAATTCCACCTGAACCGAGGCCTCTGCCTCTGACAGGACGCGCCCAGCAACAAATTTGCCAGCTTCTTCAAACAATAAAAACATGAGCCAGATTGTCCCATGAGGCGAGCCTTCGAGGAGAAGACTCGGACTGAAAATAGGGCTTCTGCCAAATAATGATGTTCAAGCGAACGATAATTCAGACATGTCTCGCGTCATTGAAAAACCCAGTTTGCGCTCACGCCTCCTTTATTTATTTGAAGGATTGGACGGTCCGTTGGCTTTTGCGGTGTTTATTTTGGCCTGTGCGGGTTTGCTCATCATGTACTCCTCAGGCTATGACCATGGCACGCGCTTTGTGGACCATGGCCGCAACATGATGATTGCGGCCATCATCATGTTTGTGGTCGCCCAAATTCCCCCCCAAAGACTCATGACCTTGGCCGTGCCCATTTACACCGTGGGCGTGGCCTTGCTGATTGCGGTGGCTATTTTCGGCATTACCAAAAAAGGGGCGCGCCGCTGGCTTAATTTGGGCGTGGTCATTCAGCCCAGTGAAATTCTAAAAATTGCCATGCCGCTGATGCTGGCTTGGTGGTTTCAAAAAAGGGAAGGTCAATTACGGCCCCTTGATTTTGGAGTAGCTGCCTTGTTGCTCATGGTTCCGGTGGGATTGATCATCCGTCAGCCCGATCTGGGCACAGCCTTGTTGGTCTTGAGTACGGGGGTTGCAGTGCTGTTTTTTGCGGGCCTCAGCTGGCGCCTGATCTTGCCACCCGTGGTGGTCGGCGTGGCGGGCATTGTGTTTTTGATTATTTTCGAGTCGCAGTTGTGTGCCGAGGGGATTGATTGGAAAGTCTTGCACGAGTACCAGCGCCAGCGAATTTGTACCTTGCTAGATCCAGCCAGAGACCCCTTGGGCAAGGGTTTTCACATCATTCAAGGCATGATTGCCATTGGCTCAGGTGGCTTTTGGGGCAAGGGCTTCATGCAAGGCACACAAACCCATTTGGAGTTCATCCCTGAAAGAACCACCGACTTTATTTTTGCGGCTTTCTCAGAAGAGTTCGGTCTGGTGGGCACCCTCTTGTTGATCACTGGATTTTTCTTCTTGGTTTTTCGGGGTTTGGTCATTGCCCGAGAGGCGCCCACCTTGTTCACACGACTCTTGGCGGGCAGTGTCAGCATGATTTTCTTCACCTATGCGTTTGTGAACATGGGCATGGTGAGTGGCATCTTGCCTGTGGTGGGCGTGCCCTTGCCCTTTATCAGCTACGGCGGTACCGCCATGGTGACCTTGGGTTTGGGTTTGGGCATTTTGATGTCTATTGCGAAAGCTCGCCGCCTGGTCCAGACCTGAGGGGGACATTGGAGCCAGCCCCAGCCTCACTTGAGCAGGGCTTTCTGGCCTTGCCTACAATGGCGTCATGATTTCACGCGAACCCACCATTGAACGTTTGGCCACGGCCAGATCCCTCTTGCTCGAACCCTTTGGCTTAGATGAATCGCATTTGGCCAAGGCCTTGAGTGCCATCAAGGCTCATCAGGTCGACGATGCCGATTTGTATTTCCAATACACCCGATCCGAAGCTTGGAGTTTGGAAGAAGGCATTGTGAAAACTGGAAGCTTCAGCATTGACCAAGGCGTTGGCGTTCGGGCTGTGGCCGGCGAGAAAACGGCGTTTGCCTACTCTGACGACATCTCTGAGGCTTCTTTGATGGATGCGGCGGTCACCGTCAGAGCCATTGCAGGTGCGCATCAAAATCGAAAAGCCAAAGTACCCACTCGCAAAGTGGCAGGCATTCGATCCTTGTACCCCTCGCTCGACCCGATGGGCACCTTGAACAGTTTCGACAAAGTTCAATTGCTTGAAAAAGTAGAGCAGCTGGCAAAGGCCAAAGACCCTCGCATCGTGCAGGTCATGGCGGGTTTGGCCAGCGAATACGATGTGGTCATGGTGGCCCGCGCCGATGGCACTTTGGCGGCAGATGTGCGGCCGCTGGTGCGACTCTCCGTCACGGTCATTGCCGAGCAAAAGGGTCGTCGTGAAGTCGGCAGTGGTGGCGGTGGCGGCCGGTTTGGCTTGGCCTATTTTGACGATGCCATGATCAACTCGTATGTCGATGATGCAGTGCATGCCGCCCTCACCAACCTCGACGCGCGACCCGCTCCTGCTGGCGTCATGACGGTGGTTTTAGGCCCTGGTTGGCCAGGCGTGTTGTTGCACGAAGCCATCGGACATGGTTTAGAGGGCGACTTCAATCGGAAAGGCTCCAGTGCCTTCAGTGGCATGATTGGCAAACGTGTGGCAGCCAAGGGTGTCACTGTGTTGGACGATGGCACCATTTCTGACCGTCGTGGCTCGTTGAATGTGGACGATGAGGGCTGCCCCAGCCAGCGCAACGTTCTCATTGAGGATGGCATTTTGAAGGGCTACATTCAAGATGCGATGAATGCGCGACTCATGGGTGTGAAGCCTACTGGCAATGGTCGCCGAGAAAGTTATGCCCACATTCCCATGCCTCGCATGACCAACACTTACATGTTGGGGGGTGACAAATCTGCTGAGGAAATTGTGGCCAGTCTCAAAAAAGGCTTGTATGCCACCAACTTTGGCGGGGGTCAGGTTGACATCACCAGCGGTAAGTTTGTGTTCTCTGCCAGTGAAGCCTATTGGGTGGAAAACGGCAAGATTCAATACCCCGTGAAGGGCGCCACCTTGGTAGGGAGCGGCCCTGAGTGCCTGAAACACGTGAGCATGATTGGCAACGACATGCGCTTGGACACGGGTGTGGGTGTGTGCGGCAAAGAAGGCCAAAGCGTGCCAGTGGGCGTTGGGCAACCGACCCTGCGCATTGAAGGGCTGACTGTGGGCGGCACTGCTTAAACAGCGCTAAATTTGTGATACATTGTTTCCCCATGACCAAGCGCTTCAGCTTTTTTAGCTTTTATTTTGCATTCTCTGTCCTAGGCGGACGAGAGGCCAGCGCATAAGTCACTGAACCCCTCTACCAACCGCCGGACTCAACCCCCGGCGGTTTTTTTTTGCTTTCACCCTTTTGATTCATTTTTTATTTTTGTACTGGAGCCCACGATGACCACCAAAACCAAAGCCAGTTCGGAGCCTCGTTATGTCAATCCCTTGGACCGCATGGGGCAGACCGATGACGAACGCATCAAGGACATCACCGTGTTGCCACCCCCAGAACATTTAATGCGTTTTTTCCCCATCACGGGAACTGCGGTGGAAACCTTGATTTCACAAACGCGTCGCAAAATTCACAACATCATCGCAGGCAAAGACGATCGTTTGCTGGTGGTCATTGGCCCATGCTCAATTCACGATCCTGCGGCGGCCTTGGATTACGCCCGTCGGTTGAAGCCACTGCGCGACAAATACCAAGACACTTTGGAAATTGTGATGCGCGTGTATTTCGAAAAACCAAGAACCACTGTCGGCTGGAAAGGCTTGATCAATGACCCCTACTTGGACGAAAGCTACCGCATTGACGAAGGCCTGCGCATTGCGCGACAGTTGCTGATAGAAATCAACCGTCAAGGTTTGCCGGCTGGCAGTGAATTTTTGGACGTGATTTCTCCCCAATACATTGGTGATTTGATCAGCTGGGGTGCCATTGGTGCGCGGACCACGGAAAGCCAAGTTCACCGCGAGCTTGCTTCAGGCTTGTCAGCCCCCATTGGATTCAAGAATGGCACCGATGGCAACATCAAAATCGCCACCGATGCCATTCAGGCTGCGGCCCGAGGCCACCACTTTTTGTCGGTGCATAAAAACGGTCAAGTGGCCGTTGTGCAAACACTGGGCAATCAAGACTGCCACGTGATTTTGCGGGGTGGCAAAGCGCCCAATTACGATGAAGTCAGTGTGAAGGCCGCATGCAAAGACTTAGAAACTGCCAAATTGCCCCCCACCCTGATGGTCGATTGCAGCCATGCCAACAGCAGCAAACAACATGAGCGACAAGTCGATGTGACGCAGGACATTGCAGGGCAAGTGCGCAAGGGCTCACGACAAATTTTTGGCGTGATGGTGGAAAGCCACATTGAGGCGGGTGCGCAAAAATTCACACCCGGCAAAGACGATGTGAATGCTTTGAAATATGCCCAGAGCATCACCGATGCCTGCATCGGGTGGTCTGACAGCGAAAAAGTGTTGCAAATTTTGTCCAGCGCGGTGGAAGTGCGTCGGAAAAAATAACTCAAGCTTTTTGCAGCGCGTCCAGCAGACGCGTGTGCACACCGCCAAAACCCCCATTGCTCATGCAGAGTAAATGGTCGCCAGGCTGAACCTGCGCCATGACCAGTTGGACCAACTCTGGGATGTTGGACGCCACTTGGGCTCTGCTGCCCATGCCTGCTAACGCAGCTTGGGGGTCCCAATCCAAACTGCCGCTGTGGCAAAACGACAAGTCGGCTTGTTCTAGGCTCCAAGGAAGTTGGGATTTCATGGTGCCCAGTTTCATGGTGTTGCTGCGAGGCTCAAAGATGGCCAAGATGCGCTGCTCGCGGCCGATTTGTCTTCTCAGTCCATCAAGGGTGGTTCGAATGGCTGTGGGGTGGTGAGCAAAGTCATCGTAAACCGTCACACCCTTGACCGTGCCGCGCACCTCCATGCGCCGCTTCACGTTTTGGAAACTCGCCAAGGCTTGGGCCGCAACGCTGGGCTGGACGCCCACATGTTCAGCCGCTGCCAGGGCCGCCAACGCGTTCAATTGGTTGTGAACACCGCCCAGCCCCCAAGAAATATGCGCAATGTGTTGGCCTTGGTGTTGCACCTCAAAGTCGCTGGGTTCGCCAAGCGCCGAAAAATCACTCACTGCTGCGCCAAAGCTTCGCACCTCACTCCAGCAACCTTGCGCCAAAACTCGGGTCAGGCTCTCTTCTAGACCATTCACCACCAAGCGACCTGTGCCAGGTACTGTTCTGACCAAATGGTGAAACTGCTTTTCGATGTCTTGGAGGTCTTCGAAGATGTCTGCGTGATCAAACTCTAAGTTGTTCAAGATGGCTGTGCGTGGTTTGTAATGGACGAATTTGCTTCGCTTGTCAAAAAAAGCAGTGTCGTATTCGTCAGCTTCAATGACAAAATAATTGAGTGCATGGCCTGCAGCAGTTTGCCCCAGCCTGGCTGACACACCAAAGTTCAAAGGCACGCCGCCTACCAGGAAGCCTGGTGTGAGCCCTGCAGATTCCAAGATCCAAGCGAGCATGGAGGTGGTGGACGTTTTGCCGTGCGTGCCCGCCACTGCCAAGACGTGCCGACCTTGAAGCACATGCTCTGACAACCATTGGGGCCCGCTGGTATAGGGGGCCCCAGCTTCCAAAATGGCTTCCATCAAGGGGAACTTGGGTTCGCCTGAAGGGAGTCTGCTGCGACTTACGACATTGCCAATGACATAAAGGTCTGGTCGAAGCTTCATTTGCTCAACCCCGAAGCCCTCAATCAACTCAATGCCCAATGCTTGTAGCTGATCGCTCATGGGGGGGTACACGCCCGCGTCACAGCCGGTCACTCGATGACCGGCTTCTCTTGCCAATGCGGCCAAGCCGCCCATGAAAGTTCCGCAAATGCCCAAAATATGTATATGCATAAGGGGATTTTAGGCGGTGCACAATTCACCCATGACGGATTTAACGGATGAAATTGCTGCGTCGGCTGCTCAATGGGTGGTTGAGGAAGGGCTTGAGTACGGCCCTGCAAAAAAGCGAGCGCTGAAAGCCTTGGGCCTGCCGCCGCGAACACCGCTGCCGAACAACGATCAAGTCGAAGAAGAGGTCAGGGCTTACATTGAACTTTTTTGCGCTGACTCCCAAGCCCTTGAACTGTTGGCATTGAGGCGACATGCGATGGTGTGGATGACACGCTTGGCGGAGTTCAGGCCTTATTTGGGGGGGGCGGTGTGGCACGGCACAGCCACCCGATTGTCAGACATTTATTTGCAATTGTTCTGCGATGATGCCAAATCGACAGAAATTGAATTAATCAACAAAGGTGTTGATTTTGAAGCTCGGTCTGTCAAAGGTCTTCATGGGGAGCTTGTAGAGGCATTGAGCATTCACAGTTTTTGTGATGAACTGGGTGAAGAAATTGGCGTCCATTTGCTGATCAATGATTTTGACGACGTCCGCGGCGCATTGAAGGCGGATTCGAAAGGGCGATCACCTCGAGGTGATATTTCAGCGCTGAAGCGGTTAATTGAGGCATGATGCAGCTATGAAGAACGAAGTTGAAGAAAATACAGAGACGGGTCTTGGACGCCGCCACTGGCTTACGGCAGGTTTAGGCTTGGCTGCTGGTTTGTCGGGTGCTTGGTTTGCTTGGCAAAAATTCAAGCCCCAAGGCGTGCTTGACACGGCCGTTCAAAACTTTTGGTTGCAGGAGTTTGAGAGGCCAGAAGGTGGTACTTTGAGACTTTCGTCGATGCGTGGTAAGCCATTGTTGGTAAATTTTTGGGCCACATGGTGCCCTCCCTGTATTGACGAACTACCTTTAATTGACGCCTTTTACATGGCAAATAAGTCTAAATCTATTCAAGTACTTGGTTTGGCAGTGGACCAACCCAGCATGGTGCGTCGTTTTTTGTCACAAAAACCCTTGAGTTTTGATGTGGGCTTGGCGGGCTTCAATGGCACAGAGATAGGAAAGACTCTGGGCAATGTAGAAAGCGTTCTGCCTTTTAGCGTTATTTTCGATGCAAAAGGGAGGCTTTTAGCGGAAAAAAAAGGAAGATTAGAGAAAAATGATCTTGATGCTTGGCTTCATAAAGTCATTTAAGGCGACATTTTTTGATTCTGCTGAATTTCAGTGCCTCACGATCCCCCTTGACTTGTTCGTATTCATGAAAATGAGTTCATTTGTAGCTATTTACCCTAGTTTTTAGTGTAAATTCAGCGTCTTTGATAGCAAACACAGGGGGTAACATGGATTTGCGCAAACTCAAAACCTTGATTGACTTGGTTTCCGATTCCAACGTCACAGAATTGGAAATCACAGAAGCCGAAGGCAAGGTTCGAATTGTCAAAGGTCCCCTGGCTGCTGGTGCCCCCGTGTTGACCCAACAGCTCATGGCAACTGCCTCGGCGCCCGCAGCAGCCCCAGTGCTTGCACCAACTGCCGCTGAAATTGCAGACGCTGCGGCTGTCACCGCTGCGGCCGTGGCTGCCGAAGTCGCTGCGGCTGGTCACACCGTCAAGTCACCGATGGTGGGCACTTTCTACCGATCTTCCAGCCCAGGCGCGGCGCCATTCGTTCAAGTGGGAGATTCCGTGAAAGAAGGCGACACCCTCTGCATCATTGAAGCCATGAAGATCTTGAACGAAATCGAATCTGACAAGACTGGCACCGTGAAGCAAGTTTTGTGTGAAAACGGTCAAGCGGTTGAATACGGCCAAGCCCTTTACATCATCGAATAAAGCACCGGACTCCGCATGTTTAAGAAAATTTTGGTTGCCAATCGAGGTGAAATAGCCCTGCGCATTCAACGCGCGTGTCGAGAACTGGGCATCAAAGCGGTCATGGTTTATTCAGAGGCCGACCGTGAAGCCAAATACGTCAAGCTGGCCGAAGAGGCTGTTTGCATTGGACCTGCTGCCTCCAGTTTGAGTTACCTGAACATGCCTGCCATCATTTCGGCGGCAGAGGTGACGGACGCTGAAGCCATTCACCCCGGTTACGGCTTTTTGAGCGAAAACGCCGACTTTGCAGAACGCGTTGAAAAAAGTGGCTTTCAATTCATTGGCCCTTCGCCTGACGCCATCCGAATCATGGGTGACAAAGTGTCAGCCAAGCAAGCCATGATCAGAGCGGGTGTGCCTTGCGTGCCTGGCTCTGAGGGCGAGTTGCCCGATGATCCTGTGGTCATTCGCCGAACGGCCAAAAGCATTGGCTATCCGGTCATCATCAAAGCCGCGGGTGGCGGTGGTGGCAGGGGCATGCGTGTGGTCCACACAGAAGCCGCTCTCATCAATGCGGTTCAAATGACCAAGGCCGAAGCGGGTGCTGCTTTTGGCAATCCTGCGGTGTACATGGAAAAGTACCTGCAGAATCCACGCCACATTGAAATTCAAATCTTGGCCGACAAGCACAAAAATGTCGTTTATTTGGGCGAGCGAGATTGCTCTATGCAGCGCCGCCATCAAAAGGTGGTGGAAGAGGCCCCTGCACCTGGCATTCCCCGTAAATTGATTGACAAAATTGGCGAGCGTTGCGTGGCCGCTTGTAAAAAAATTGGGTATCGCGGGGCGGGCACTTTTGAGTTTTTGTATGAAAACGGAGAGTTTTATTTCATCGAAATGAACACCCGAGTCCAGGTTGAGCACCCTGTGACCGAGTGGGTCACGGGCATCGACATTGTCAAAACTCAAATCATCGTGGCTGCGGGTGAGAAGTTGCCGTTTACGCAGCGCCAAATTCAAATTCGCGGCCACGCCATTGAATGCCGCGTCAACGCTGAAGACCCCTTCAAATTCACACCATCACCTGGCCGTATCACCACATGGCACGCCCCAGGAGGTCCAGGTATACGTGTTGACTCTCATGTCTACAACAACTACTTTGTGCCACCGAACTACGACTCGATGATCGGCAAAATCATTGCCCACGGCGATACCCGTGAGCAGGCCATTGCCCGCATGCAAACAGCTTTGGCTGAAACAGTGGTGGAGGGCATCAGCACCAACATTGCCTTGCACCGTGAAATTTTGCGCGATGCGAAATTCATAAGCGGTGGCACCAACATTCACTACCTTGAAGAGTGGTTGCGTCACCGCAAAGGCTGAAATGTTTGAGCTGAACTTGTTGTGCCCCGAGGCGCGTGTCGATGTCTTGAGTGAGGCGCTCGAAGCTTTGGAGGCCCTGAGTGTGTCCGTTGAGGATGCCGATGCCGAGACTGAAAATGAAAAGGCATTGTTCGGCGAACCTGGCATGCCCCCTCCCAAAGAGGGTTGGCAACGCTCCAAAATGGTGGCATTGTTTGCAAAAAAAGATCAAGCTGAAGAGGCTGCATTGCTGTTGGCCGCGCAAGATTTTTTCGAGGCTTGCCAAGTACTGTCGATTTCTGCGGTGCCAGATCAAGATTGGGTTCGCTTAACCCAATCTCAATTCGCACCTGTTGAAATCACGCCTGAATTTTGGATTGTGCCTACTTGGCATGAGTTGCCAGCTCAGGCTCGGAAGTTCATCCGTCTTGATCCTGGCTTGGCTTTTGGCACAGGCACTCATCCGACCACGCGCATGTGTTTGCGATGGATTGCCACCCATGATGTGAAAGCTCAGCGGGTCCTAGATTATGGTTGCGGCTCTGGTATTTTGGCCATCGGTGCTGCAAAGTTTGGCGCTGCAGAGATTGATGCGGTGGACATTGATGAGGCCGCTGTTAACGCCACCGATTTGAATGCGAAAGCCAATGAGGTGCTGCTCAATGTGGGCTTGCCCGAACTGGCCAAGGGCACGTATCAAACAGTGCTGGCCAATATTTTGGCAACGCCTTTGAAAGTGCTAGCGCCCTTGCTTTGCAGCCATGTTCAAGCGGGCGGGAACTTGGTCTTGGCGGGTATTTTGGAGCGCCAAGAAGAAGAACTCACTCAAGCCTATGCGCCTTTTCTCTCATTGTCAGTGGCCGATCGCGAAGACGGCTGGATCTTAATGACGGCCCATCGCAGCCACGCTGCTTGAATACCCCATGAAGCCTTGGGGTTTGATTGCCTGGGCCATGGGGGGCATTTTGGCCTTGTTGCTCCAAACCACATTGCTTTTCAAAGACGCTTGGTTTGTGCAATGGCCAGCTTCACAATCTTTCTTGACGGCTTTGTGTGAGTGGGGTGTTTGCACCATTCACCCCTATGAAAAGATAGATGCAGTGGTCATTGATCATGCGGCCATTGATTGGAGTGGCGAGGCTCAGTGGGTGTTTCAACTGCATTTAAGAAATTCAGCCTTCGTGAAGGTGGCCACACCATGGGTTGAACTCACACTCACAGATGCCGATGACAAGCCCGTGATGCGCAAAGTGTTGGACCCTTCCGCATGGGGAGCACCCAAACTGATGTCGCCAGGTGACATAGTGGCGCATGATCTACTCTTGCAGCTGAAATCAAACGAGCTTGGCTTTGTAGGCTATCGATTGCTCTGTTTTTACCCCTGAGAAGTTGATCATTGACGCAGAAAAAAAGCCCGACGCTTTACAGCATCGGGCTTTGGCTATCGCTTATCGCTTGAACTTTGAATCAAGGCTTAGCGGCCGAAGGAAACGGCCATGCAGCTTGAGGATTCAATGTTGTATGCGCAGCGGCAGCAGGGGCAGCGGGCGCTTTCGCTGCTTTCTTAGCCGCTTTTTTAGCAGGCTTTTTGGCAGCTTTTCTCTTAGGAGCCGCTTTTTTGGCGGCCTTCTTAGCTACGGCTTTCTTAGCGGCTTTTTTAGGAGCTGCTTTCTTAGCTGCGGCTTTCTTTGGCGCTGCTTTTTTAGGAGCGGCCTTTTTAGCTGCGGCTTTCTTTGGCGCTGCTTTTTTAGGAGCGGCCTTCTTAGCTACGGCTTTCTTTGGCGCTGCCTTTTTAGGAGCGGCTTTCTTAGGTGCTGCTTTTTTAGGAGCGGCTTTCTTTGGCGCTGCTTTTTTAGCAGGCGCTTTTCTCACAACGGCTTTTTTAGGGGCCGATTTTTTTGCTGCAGCTTTTTTGGGTGCTGCTTTTTTTGCAGTTGCCATGGTTTTTCTCCTTGATCAATTAGAAAAATCAACAGAGGGAAACACTTTGCGAATGTTGGAGCCGCAAAGCGATTCA